>DASUFG010000203.1:0-10858 GCA_036274715.1 Agriterribacter sp. | reverse complement strand
CTGGATATTAATAGATGCTACAGGAAAAGCAGTAAGACGGGGGCAACTGCTTAATACGTACGAAAAAGTATCGGTCAGTGGCTTAACTTCCGGCCAGTATTTTTTACGGCTGTCGACTGGTGAAACGGTAAGTATTATTGTTCTGCAGTGATCCCGGATTTATCAGAGTTCAAAAAACATGGTTTGTAAGGGCAGTGTGCTACAGAATATCACGCACGCTTTTCTGAATATTATCTGCCATTTTTTGCATGGGTAAATCATTATTGTCTTTACCAAATGGCTCTTCAATTTCTTCGGCAATCAATTCAAGACTGGCTAACACATAAAATATAATCATTACTATAGGTGCCACATAATACCCCAACGAAAAAACATATCCAAAGGGTAAGGTCATTACATAAATAAAGATGAATTTCTTGATAAAGGCGCTGTAGGAATAAGGTATGGGTGTGTTTTTTATTCTTTCACAAGCTCCGCATATATCGGTAAAAGATGTTAATTCACCATTGAGTACGATCAATTGATCACCCGAAATTTTCTTCTGCATATACAAAAGGTTGACCTGTTTAATCATTAAAGTAGCAATCTGGTTAGGCACATGCTTTTTCAAATCAACAGCAGCCAATTCAGGGTGCGACTTTTCATCCAACATAAAGCGGGTACCCTCCAGCTGAAGGTGCTTTGTTAATGCATCTGCATAAAGCGGAATCATCCTGGCGTAGAACTTTCGTGTATCGGAGTCATCCTGGTGAAGCATGCTGTCGAGTTTTATCGCCAGGTTACGGCTACTATTGGTGAGACTTCCCCATAATTTTCGGCCTTCCCACCAGCGGTCGTAGGCAGTATTGGTTCTGAAAACAAGGAGTAAGGAAATAACAAAACCCAGGATATTATGCATAACGGGTATGTTCTTTAGCCAACTGTTGGTCGACAATTTCAAATATTCTATCTCCCATAATGCAATTAGCCCGGAATAAACGGCAATGAGCAACATTAAAGGAAACAGTTTACGGATTGTATCCGATTTGTGAAACTGAAAAACAATACTAAACCAATCTTTGGGGTTGTAAATAATCATGGTATACTCAAATTATAAAACAAATATAACAGATGGTTTTCCTACCGAAAGACAATCCTATCAAAAACAACGAATGACTGCCTTTCCCATGATATAAACTCCTGCTTCATTTGAGGTGTAAAACACTTACCTTTGCCCGTTCAAAAAATAGAAAAGAAGCAAAGCTTTAAAGGAAAAGGACACATGAAGCAAATCCGGAATTTTTGTATAATAGCACATATAGACCACGGCAAAAGCACCTTGGCCGACCGCCTTTTACAGGTTACCAACACGATCAGTGAGCGAGACATGATGGACCAGGTACTGGATGACATGGACCTGGAGCGCGAAAAAGGGATTACGATTAAAAGCCACGCCATCCAGATTGATTACAAGCACTCTGATAACCACGAATACACCCTCAACCTGATAGATACTCCCGGGCACGTGGATTTCAGTTATGAGGTAAGCCGGGCGTTGGCTGCCTGCGAAGGCGCCCTGCTTTTGGTGGATGCCACCCAGGGCATACAGGCGCAAACCATCAGCAACTTATACCTGGCTATTGACAATGACCTGGAGATCATTCCGGTTATTAATAAGATAGACATGGATGGCGCCATGATTGAAGAAGTAAAAGATCAGATCATAGAGTTGATCGGGTGCAAACCGGAGGACATATTACTTGCCAGCGGCCGCACCGGCATAGGTATTGACGGCGTACTGGATGCGATTGTAAACAGGATTCCCCCTCCGAAAGGCAATCCGGACGCCCCTTTGCAGGCACTGATTTTTGACAGCGTATTTAATAGTTTCAGGGGCATTATCGTGTATTACCGCATACTAAATGGGTCTATCAAAAAAGGAGACCAGGTAAAATTTGTTTCTACCAACCAGGAATATGAAGCCGATGAAGTGGGCATTTTGAAATTAAAGATGACCGAAAAAGCAGAGGTGAAATGTGGAGATGTAGGCTATATTATTACGGGCATCAAAAATGCCAAAGAGGTAAAAGTGGGTGATACCATTACCACTTCTGTTAATCCAACGCAGGAAATCATTAAAGGTTTCCAGGAAGTGAAGCCGATGGTATTTGCGGGCATATTCCCAATAAATACGGATGAGTTCGAGGAACTGCGCGATTGCATGGATAAACTGCAGTTAAATGACGCCTCCCTTACTTTTGAGCTGGAAACCTCGCAGGCCCTTGGATTTGGTTTTCGTTGCGGCTTTTTAGGATTGTTGCACATGGAAATTATCCAGGAACGCCTGGAAAGGGAATTCAACCAAACCGTAATTACCACTGTACCCAACGTAAGTTTTATTGCCTATACCACAAGGGGAGAAAAGATAATTGTAAATAATCCTACCGAATTTCCCGACCCGGTTAAAACCGAGCGCATTGAAGAACCTTTTATTAAAGCGCAGATCATTACCAAGCCGGAGTATATCGGCAATATTATGACGCTTTGCCTGGGCAAAAGAGGCATGCTGGTGAATCAAAGTTATTTGACCACTACAAGAGTAGAATTGATATTTGAAATGCCCCTGACCGAAATTGTATTTGACTTTTACGACAAATTAAAAAGCCAAACCCGCGGATATGCCTCTTTCGATTATCACCCGATCGGTTATCGCGAGGCCGACATCGTAAAAATGGATATACTGCTGAACTCCGATAAAGTGGATGCATTGAGCGCCCTGATACACCGAAGCAAAGGGCAGGATTTTGGCAGAAAACTTTGTGAAAAATTAAAGGAGCTGGTTCCCCGCCAGCAGTTCCAGATTGCTATACAGGCAGCTATCGGCGCTAAAATTTTGGCCAGGGAAAATATCTCGGCTATGCGGAAGGATGTTACCGCCAAATGTTATGGTGGAGATATCAGCCGCAAGCGAAAATTGCTGGAGAAACAAAAAGAAGGTAAAAAACGCATGCGCCAGATTGGAAATGTGGAAGTGCCACAGGAAGCCTTTTTAGCAGTATTGAAACTGGAAGATTGATCCTAATACGGCGAAGGACTAACAGAAGTCCAGCCACCGTCCACCACAAGACTTTGCCCGGTAATATGCCTTGACAAAGGTGACACCAGGAATAAAGCAGCGTTGGCTATATCTTCAACAACTGCAGGTCTGCCCATTGGCGTAATGCGGCTCCATGTGGGAACATAGCCTGGATCATCGGTAGTACGTTCTGTTATGGTGGCCCCCGGGGCTATAGCGTTCACCGAAATTTGGTAGGGCGACAATTCAACCACCAGGTTTTTTGCCAGCATCTCCAATGCAGCTTTGGTCATACCGTAAGCGGCAAGGTTTTTATGGGCCTGGTGACCGGTAACGGAGGACATGAATAATATACTGCCACCCGAACCTTGTTTGATGATTTGTTTTGAAGTAGCCTGTGCCAGCAAAAAACTTCCGCCGAGGTTCAACTGCATCACTTTGTATAATGATTCAGCAGGATATTCCAGGAAGTCGCCAAACAGGGTAATGCCCGCATTGGCTATAGCAATGGTAAGTTTGCCAAACTGCGTTACCGCGGCATTTACCATCGCTGTAATAAAATCCTGGGACGACACGTCTCCTGCTAAAGGAATACAGGAATATCCATCCTTAACCATTGCAGCGGCTGCGTTATTGGCCAACGTTTCATCTATATCGTTCAGTACAACTGATGCGCCCCCCGCACATAACTGCCGTGCAATTTCAAAGCCTATCCCCTGCCCGGCTCCGGTTACAATCGCTACCTGTTCATTAAATGTGTTTGACTGAGATTGCATATTCAATGATCGTTTGAAATATATACCCCGGTTTAGTTAAATATCATAGTATGCTAATGGGAATCCCTTGTTACCTCACTTCCTGATGAACCTTTCAAGAAATCAAAATCTGCTCCGAGGTGTGCCTGTTCCACATGATCAAGATACAAATGAACATAACCCCTGTTGTAGCGCGAAGGTTGCTGGATTGCCTTTTCCCTTCTCCCGGCCAATTCTTCATCTGTTATATCGGCATGCAACCTTCTGTTCCTAACATCAAGTGTAATCATGTCTCCATTGCGGATCAAAGCAAAATTACCTCCTGCAGCGGCCTCAGGAGAAACATGCAGCACCACGGTGCCAAACCCGGTTCCGCTCATTCTTCCATCCGAAATGCGGATCATATCCGTAACGCCTTTTTCCAGGAGTTTTTTGGGCAATCCCATATTACCTACCTCGGGCATGCCCGGGTATCCTTTTGGACCCACATTTTTGAGCACCATCACACTATTCGCGTCAATATCCAATGCAGGATCATCAATTCTTTTTTTGTAATCCTCAATATCTTCAAATACCACTGCTTTCCCGGTATGCTGCAATAAATGCGCGCTGGCAGCCGATGGCTTTAGCACGGCGCCTTCTTCACAAATATTACCTTTTAAAACCACAATGCCGGATACTTCATTGAAAGGCGCAGCACTGGTGGCTATTACATCCCTGTTATAACACTCCGCATTTTCATAATTGTTGGCAATCGCTTTTCCACTTACGGTAATGCAATCCCTATATAATAAAGAATCGATTTCCTTCATTACCGCGGGCAAGCCGCCGGCGTAATACAAGTCCTCCATAAAATGAGCGCCCGAAGGTTGCAGGTTGGCAATAAGTGGAACACCTTCGGAATACATGTCGAAATCGGTAATGGAAAGCTCTATTCCGATCCTCCCGGCAATAGCGAGAAGGTGCAATACGAAATTAGTGGAACCTCCGATAGCCGAATTCACTTTTATGGCGTTGATGAAAGCCTCGCGGGTGAGTATATCCGTTAGTAACAGGTTTTCCTTCACCATTTCCACGATTCGCAAACCCGATAGTTGGGCCAATACTTTTCTCCGGGAGTCGGCGGCAGGAATGGCGGCATTATCCGGCAAGGATAAACCTAACGCTTCTACCATGCAAGCCATCGTAGAAGCGGTGCCCATTACCGCACAGTGACCACGGCTGCGGCTCATACAGGCTTCCGCAACCGTAAGTTCTTCCTGCGACATTTTACCGGAGCGTACCGATTCGCTGAAACGCCAGATATCGCTTGTTCCAATATTATTTCCTTTATACTTTCCCGTGAGCATCGGCCCGCCGGACACTACAATAGTGGGAATGTTTACACTGCAGGCTCCCATCACCAAAGAAGGAGTGGTTTTATCGCACCCGCAAAGCAGCACCACACCGTCTATCGGGTTAGCGCGGATGGATTCTTCCACATCCATGCTGGCGAGGTTGCGGTAAAGCATAGCCGTAGGCTTGATCAATGTTTCGCCCAGCGACATTACCGGAAATTCAACAGGAAAACCCCCGGCTTCGGAGATGCCTCTTTTTACAGATTCGGCCAGCTCCCTGAAATGAGCATTGCAGGGGGTAAGTTCGGACCAGGTATTGCAAATACCAATAACCGGTTTGCCTTCAAATTCATAGGAGGGAATACCCTGGTTTTTCATCCAGGCGCGGTATATAAAACCATCTTTCCCCTTTTTACCAAACCAACCCTTACTTCGAAGTGGATGTTCCATTGCACATTAAACTTTGCCTAAAGATATAGGTTTTGGATAGTTTGTAATTTTGTTTACCGGCAAAATGGAACTTTTTTGCTTTACACAGTCACTTTATCTTCTTTCAGCACTTCCTCAACAGCAGCGAGCAGCGCTTTTACATCAGCCGGGAAAATCTGCCCGATATTACCAATGCGGAATGCATCCGCTTTACTTAGCTTGCCCGGGTAAATAACAAACCCCCTGTCATTTAGTTTCCGGTAAAATTGTTCAAAATTAAAAGCCGGATCAGCGGGATATAAAAAAGAGGTGATGATATGTCCCTGTATACCGGGTTTAATATAAAACCTAAAACCAAGTGCAGTCATTCCTTCGTCAAGTATTTGTTTATTGGTTTTATATCTTCTTTCCCTTGCAGGAATTCCCCCTTCCGCTTCCAGTTCCTTCATTGCCTGTGCAAAAGCCATGATGCTTAAAGTGGGAGGTGTAAAACGAAACTGCCCATTGGCTTCCAGCCCGGCCCATTGTTCATACAAATCAAGACTCAGGCTGCGTGCCTGTCCCCTGGCTTTCTCCAGTTCGCTGCGCAAACATAGTGCAAATGCAAAACCCGGCACTCCTTCTATGCATTTGTTGGAAGAGGAAACCAGGAAATCGATATGCATCGCTTTCATATCCATTTCTACACCCCCGAAGCTGCTCATGGCATCTACGATAAACACCTTGCCATATTTTTTGCAAACGGCGCCAATTTCGGTGATGGGGTTAAATAAACCCGTTGTGGTTTCGCTGTGAATACAGGCAACATGGGTAATGCCGGGATTGTCTTTCAACACCTGTTCCGTAGTGCCCGGCGTTACGACCGCATCTTCATCAAACCGCAAAACTTCGTGATCCAACCGGTGGATCTTAGCCATCTTTACGATTCGTTCTCCGTAAGCGCCATTGGCCAGGATCAATAATTTATCTTTCTGTGCAACCACACTGCTGACCACACTTTCCACGGCAAAAGTGCCGGAACCCTGCATAATCACACACTCATACCCGTCATCTTTGGAAACATGCGCCAAATGGAGCAAACCATTGCGGATATCTTTTACAGCATTCATAAAAACATGATCACGTGATCCCATGTCTTTTAACATCGCTTGCTTTACGCTTAATGATGTAGTTAAAGGACCAGGCGTAAATAATAAGGATTGGTCAGGCATAAATTTGATATTTGCTTATTTTCATGATGCACTTTTCATTTCCGGGATAATTGACATTGCGCCGGATTTAACACGAACAGCGGAACGATAGAAAAAGATACAGGCTACCGCCAGGAGCACCATGGAAATCAAAGATTGCAGGTAGGTAAACCGCATTAACACGACAGACCATCTCGCATCCTGCATAAAAAACTCCTTGTACAACAACAATACTACGCTTCCCATATAACCAATAGAATCGCACAGGTACACAAAAAATCCCGCATTTGCCTTTACCCTGAAATAACCGATCATTCTTTCAAACAACGCAATCTGCATGGGCATATAAGACAAAAAAAGCCCGGTCCCCAACAATATCATCCATAAAAATGGAGAAATGCTATGCCACCGGAATAAAAGGGTAGCCGTTCCGGTTATAAAAAATCCAAGTCCTATAATTCCGTTCACTGCCCAAAATCCTTTTATATTATCCTTTATTGCAGAAAGACTCCCGATTACAATTAATACCACCACACTTATTATAGCTTCAGTTTGGGTAAATACATTTTTATCCCATACAGGATCTATTTCCCCCCATATTTCCACCGCAAAATTATCCCTGAAATCGCGAAGCGTAGCCAGGAAAGTATACAGGACAATGAAAGCCACGATCCCCCATCCATATTTACGAAACACGTTTCGCTTGTCGTCGTTCGTCATCGGCAACCGCGGCGCACGTGCTATTTTATCCGATTCGCTGGGTTCAGGAATAACAGACAGCATCCACACAAACAATAAAAACAAGGGAAGAAACAATAAACCCATCACAAACGGCATCCAGAATTCCGTTACGGCAGGCAGCCAGTCCCGCACATTAAAATAAATGGTTTTTAATACGCCGGAAGAAACGATCAGGCTAACGCTCAACCCCATGGCCAGAATTTCGGTAAACCTTCTGCCCTCGAGATAACTGAAAACGATACCCCATATCATACCTAAGGGCAAGCCGTTCATAAAAAGAAAAATAAAATTATAGGGATGAGGCGTCAACCCAAAAAACAACAGCGCGACTTCGGCGAAAAGGATAAGGCCGATAATCAACTTTGTGCGACTGGTAGCTTTGAGCTCGGATATCACTTTTATACCGATGAATTTGGAAAGCATATATCCAAATACCTGGGCGATAATAAGCACTATTTTATAATGAATGCCCCATAGCGACAACCCCTCATAAGTGCCTGCATTGAAGGGCTTCCTGAAGGCATACATACAAAAATAAGTACCAAATGCAGCCAGCATACACCAAAAAACAAAAAATGGTTTGGAGCCAGCCAGGAGCGTTTTAATCAATTTTGTCATTAGTCCGGTTTTTTATGGTATAGCCTGTAACCCATTCAGCCGGCATACCTTGATTTTCTATTATACCCGCGTTTGAAAAAACGTTTCAAAAAAAGCGTGGTATAAAATATACATTTATTAAACTATGTTTAGCCTTTGTAAATATAGGAAAAACATGTATTGTCCTTCTTATTGAGCAGGAAATAAAATAAGGTTTAATTTTAACGGATGAATACCATTACAAAACTTTCCGTAAACATAAACAAAATAGCTACACTCCGTAACAGCCGCGGCGGCAATAACCCCGATGTACTCCAGGCGGCGATGGACATAGAAAGATTTGGTGCAGATGGAATAACCGTACACCCGAGACCTGACGAGCGGCATATCCGTTATGCGGACGTACGCGCCATAAAAAATAAAATCACTACTGAATTCAATATTGAAGGCAATTGCAGGGAACAGAAATTTATTGACCTGGTGCTTGAAACCCGTCCGCACCAGGTAACGTTGGTGCCCGATGAATTGGGACAAATCACCAGCGATCATGGATGGGACACCGTAAAAAATAAAGATTATTTAACAGGTATGATCAAATTGTTTCAACAGCACGATATCCGTGTATCTATTTTTGTAGACCCTGTAATTGAAATGGTGGAAGGAGCTGCAAAAACAGGCACCGACAGAATTGAACTATATACGGAAGGCTATGCAAAAAAATACAGAATTAATAAAGACGCAGCTATTGCACCATATATAGCAGCGGCCCAAAAAGCAAGGGAAATAGGTTTAGGTATTAATGCCGGTCACGACCTGGATATGCATAACCTCGGTTATTTCAGGCAACATATTCCCTGGCTGAATGAAGTGTCGATAGGACATGCATTAATATGCGACGCACTTTACCTTGGATTGGAAAACACGGTGCAATTATATAAACGGCAATTGAGTTAGAGGGGGTGGCATGAATATTGATTTACTTCACTTTAAAAACTACAACAATATGAAAAGAGCATTTTTATTACCGGCAATAGCTGCATTAGTGTTTAGCGCGGGCCTTGCCTGCGCACAAAAACCAGCAAGCCCGCCAGCAACGGTTTCTGAAAAGATTGAATCTGGCGCCACCATTACCATTAATTACAGCCAGCCATCGGTAAAGGGCAGAACCATTGGAAAAGACCTTGAGCCTTTACCGGGAAAAGTTTGGCGTACAGGTGCTAACGAGGCCACGGTGTTTGAAACAGACAAAAATATTATGGTGGAAGGAAAAGCCTTGCCTGCCGGGCAATACGCTCTGTTCACTATTGCAGGCGACAATCAATGGACCATTATCTTCAATAAAACAGCTAAACAATGGGGTGCTTTTAAATACCAGGAGGCTGATGACGCATTGCGTGTAAATGTTGCACCCGTAAAAGCGCCTTCTTTTACAGAGACATTTACGATCAATATTGATAAAAGTGGTAAGGTAAGTTTACTGTGGGGCGATACGGAAACTGATTTTATGGTGAAGTAACGACTTACCATACACGAATAGAAGTCCCCGGCTGTACCTGCAAGCCGGGGATTTTTATTTGGAATGCCGCTGCTGTAGTATTGTTGAGATGTCTTTTAACCGATACCCCTTTGCGTTCAATAATATCAGGTAGTGAAACAACAGGTCAGCAGCCTCATCTAAAAACAACTCCGCGTTATCATCCTTTGCTTCAATCACCGTTTCCACCGCTTCCTCCCCCACTTTCTGGGCAATTTTATTCATCCCTTTTGCAAAGAGTTTAGCTACATATGACTCATCTGGTGAAGCGCTTTTTCGTATTTCAATAATATCTTCCAGGTAGTACAAAAAATCATCTTTATGATTTTTCTCGTCCCAGCAGGTGTCGGCACCTGTATGGCAAACCGGGCCCAGCGGGTGGGCCTTGATCAGCAGGGTATCTTTATCACAGTCCAATGCGGTAGATTTCAATTCCAGGAAATTGCCACTTTCTTCTCCTTTTGTCCACAGCCTCTTCTTACTCCTGCTGTAAAAAGTTACTTTTCCGGATTGCATGGTAGCATCCCACGCGGCTTCATTCATAAATCCCAACATCAATACTTTTTGCGTATCGGCATCTTGTACAATGGCAGGCACTAATCCATCACTGTATTTTTTAAAATCAATTTTCATATTCATTATTGAGCGGCAAAGATATAAAATAAGGTTTAGCCGGGGCTTTCCCTTTGAACAGCTACCTTATTCCATTTTGCCCGCAATTGCAGATGAACGGCGCAACACCAATGTTTACACATTGCGGTTCAATGCCGCACTTTGTTCGGATTCAAGCATTGCTCCTTATCCATTAATGCCTCCACATCCCTACCTATCCACGGAGATAAAACGAATTGGGATTGACTATTTGTCCACAGTTTCATTAACAACCAGGATTCAGTACTTGCAAAAAGTACCATTTGATAATTCCAGCAATACCGGAATTAATAATTTACTAATCATGGTATTACAATTAATTTATCAAAGCAATACCTAACCCGTTCCACCAATCAGTCGAAAAACAAATGCGGCCGCACACAATAATTATTAAAAACAAATATCTTGTATTGCGTTCTTTTAACTTCATGAAGCACCCCGTCCATTTGAAAAGCCATGCCGTGAATCTTGGATCAACCCTAAAGTTTCACATTCTGTACCATTTTTTATATGAATACCGGCATGCGCAATATCAGCACAGCGTATTGTTTTGTAAGAGCAATGATACT
>DASUFG010000202.1:0-3449 GCA_036274715.1 Agriterribacter sp. | reverse complement strand
TAGGTGTCAATATTATTCATAATTACTTTTTTGAGTATTGCATGATAGCCATGGCCTTTGTTGTAGGCATCTACGCACTATACCACGGTTACAAGAAGCATCATCACAAGGTTTTACCGATATTTTTTTTTAGTATCGGGTTTTCCTTTTTGTTGCTCAAGGAAATTTTTCACGACTACCATATATGGCTTCTGATCCCCGCTATTGTCTTTATCATTGTTGCTCATTATATTAACTACCGTTTGTGCCGGCAAGCCAACCATTGCCACGCCAGTGATTGCAACCATCAGTGATTTGTGCCTTTTCCGATAGACCATTACTATACTTCCAGCGTGCGAATGGACGTTTACGAAATCTTATCTCGTTGCTCGTTTTTTCCCTAATTTCATTGGCTTAAACACACTTGCCATGATCACCCGTAGAACGTTTATTCAACAAACCGGTTTTTTATCTATAGCAGCCCTTGCAGGTTCTTCTTTCCTGGCTAAAAAACATCATCCAATAGGGCTCCAGTTATACACATTACGTGATGACATTTCGAAAGACCCAAAAGCGATTATTGAAAAAGTAGCAGCCATCGGCTACAAAGAAGTGGAATCCTTTGGGTATAATTCCGGCAAATACTTCGGGATGACCCCAAAAGAATTTGCCGCATTACTGAAAACAAATGGATTGACCCACCCAAGCAGCCATTATATGCTTACCGGTGTTAATGGAAATTGGGAAAAAGCGATAGAGGATGCTGCCATCTGCGGCCAAAACTATATGGTACTTGCCTATTTATTAGACACAGAAAGAACGTCAATAGATGACTACAAAAAAATTGCCGCCCAAATCAACACAGCTGCCGCAGCATGCAAAAAAGCGGGTATGCAGTTCTGTTATCACAATCACGATTTTGAATTTATAGATATGAATGGGCAACATGGCTATGATATCCTGTTGAACGAAACTGATCGCGACCTCGTAAGATTTGAACTGGATCTCTATTGGATAACCAAAGCCGGAAAGGATCCTGTTGAAATGTTTAAACAACATCCGGGGCGTTTCCCGCTTTGGCATGTAAAGGACATGGACAATACTGAAAAGAAATTTTTCACAGAAGTCGGAAATGGCGTCATAGATTTCAAAAGAATATTCGCACAAGCTAAAACATCTGGAATGAAACATTATTTTGTTGAACAGGATGTGTGCGCCGGTCCACCGCTGGAAAGCATTGAAAAAAGTTTCCAATACATCAGTAAAAACCTCGTTAGCTGATCCGCGTTTTTATTGCTAAATCACTACCGTTATAAAATATCACTTATGTCCAGCAGAAGAAAATTTTTAACCGACAACTCCCGAATAGCTGTTGGTGCTGTATTATTATCGACGCTCGGCCCAAACGTATTCGCATGGCATAGAAACGGAATCCCGGCAAGCGACCAAATCAATATTGGAGCAATAGGCATCAATGGAATGGGTTGGTCCGACCTGAAAGCCGCCATAAAAGTACCTGGCGTGAACCTCATAGCCTTATGCGATGTAGATAAGAATGTGTTGGACAAACGCATAAAGGAACTGGCCTCGCTGAATATTGACGCTTCAAAAGTGAAATCCTATGGAGATTATAGACACCTTTTGGAAAACAAAGATATTGACGCGGTAATTATTGGTACACCCGACCACTGGCATTGCCTGCAAATGGTGGAGGCATGCCAGGCCGGTAAACATGTATACGTTGAAAAACCTATTGGAAATTCAATAGTAGAATGCAACGTAATGGTAGCCGCTCAAAAAAAATACAGCAAAGTGGTGCAGGTAGGGCAGTGGCAAAGAAGCCAGCAACACTTCAGGGATGCCATTGAATTTGTACACTCCGGCCAATTGGGTAATATACGCACCGCTAAAGTGTGGTGCTACCAGGGGTGGATGAAACCTGATATTATACAACCCGACACTGCACCGCCCCCGGGCGTAGATTATGCAGGTTGGCTCGGACCAGCTCCTACAAAGCCTTTCAATGCCAGCCGTTTCCATTTTAATTTTCGTTGGTTCTGGGATTATGCCGGGGGATTGATGACAGATTGGGGGGTGCACTTGCTTGACTATGCACTCTTTGGCATGAAGGCAGATGTACCTAAAACCGTAATGGCTTTGGGTGGAAAGTTTGCATACCCCGAACTGGCCGAAGAAACACCGGATACACTCACTGCATTGTATGAATTCGACAATTTTAACCTGGTGTGGGATCATGCCATGGGTATAGACAACGGACAATATTCACGCGACCACGGTATTGCATTTGTAGGCAATAATGGTACGTTGATACTGGATCGTGGAGGATGGGAGGTGATAGAAGAAAAAAATTCAAAAAACAAAGTGAACAAGCCAAAGGTCAATCCTTCCGAAAACGGGTTGGACAAACATATGCAAAACTTTATGTCTGTAATCCGTTCGGGTAAAATGGATGAGTTGACTGCCCCCATACAGGTGGGTGCAGATGTTGCCATCGTGGCACAAATGGGTAATGTAGCCTTTAGAAGCGGTAAACGAATAGCGTGGGATAAAACAAAGGGAAGATTCACGGATGAAGCCGTGAATAAAGAATACCTGGCAAAAGTCTATAATAACGGTTACAAAATCCCATCGATATAAACGCAAATAAAAAGAGAACAAATAATTGCATTTCGATGGAAGTACAATGACATGTTCTCTTCTTACAAGAATACTTTCCTGGTATTAATAGCCGGGAAAGATGACAATCTTAATAGCGACCGCCGCCACGATTGCTGCTACCAGCAAAAGAACGCCTGTTACCGCCACCATTGCTATTGCTACGTTCTTCACGTGGTTTAGCTTCGGTAACAGTGATAGGCCTGCCTTCAACAACGCCTTTGTCCAGTTCGCTGATTGCTTTCTGAGCCTCTTCGTCATTTGGCATTTCTACAAAACCAAATCCACGGCTACGACCTGTAAATTTGTCGGTGATAACCCTGGCAGAAGATACTTCTCCGTATTCTTCAAAAAAAGCTTTTAAGTCCTCGTCTACGACGTTGAAACTTAAATTGGAAACATAAATGTTCATACTAAGTGATTAAGTTTTACAAATGTAAATCTGAGAAAACAGGGAAGTAAGGACGACTGAACTATTAGCAGAAGATGCGTAGCAGATTGAATCATTTCATTACCGGAACTGTGCAAACTCAAATTTGAGGCGCAAAGGTAGGGATTATAATCCTTATTCGAACAACTAATTCAAAATAAATAAACAATTCTTTCGGATAATTACCTTCGCAGTTGAAATGGATACACTACCGAGGATAATTTATTGTTACGACGCATATTGTGGCTGGTGCTATGGTTTTAGCCCGGTAATAACGAAAATTGAAGAGCATTACCGAAGCCAGCTCTCTTTTGAAGTTTTGTCAGGCGGAATGATTCTTCCTGAAAAGCCCCGGCATATTGGC
>DASUFG010000201.1:0-4412 GCA_036274715.1 Agriterribacter sp. | reverse complement strand
AGCCCGCCTCTCTCGTTGGTGAAGTCCATCACTTCCTCCAGCGTAGGCATGAAATTAGCGCAGCCTTCCCGTGTAACAATGATGGCGCCGCAGGCGTTGCCCATCCTCACACTTTTGTACAAATCCCATCCATTCAGGTAGCCATATGAAAACCCGCCCGCAAATGCATCGCCTGCACCCAGCACATTCAATACTTCAACCGGGAAGCCGGGCACTTTCATTTCTAATTTTCCTTTTTCAAATATGGAAGCCCCTTCTTTTCCTCTTTTAACGATAAGGATATCAACTCCGGATGCAATTATGCTTTGTATGGCTTTTTCAATATTTCCTTTTATTTCGGGTGCGGAGATCTGTTGGTGCTGGATAGACAACTGGTTGATATCCGTTAGATTCGCCGCCAGGATTTCTTCTTCCGTACCCACCACAATATTAAATTGAGGTAATACCGTGCGGATAACTACGCCAAAGGCTCGTGGGTTATGCCATTGGTCGGCGCGGAAATCCAGATCTAATATTTTGGTAACCTTGTTTTTTGTTGCCTCCTCCAGTGCGTAAAACATGGCGGTACGACTGGGATCTTTGCTGAAAGCTGTGCCGGAAAAAACAGCCGCCTTAAAATCATTGAACGGAACCTGGTCAATATGTTCAATATCCAGATGAATGTCGGCACAATTATCGCGGTAATACACCAGCGGGAATTTATCTGGCGGTTCAATGCCCAATATCACAGCCGAACTTCGGGTATCCCTTATGGTTGGTATAAACCCGGTCACTACGTTTTCTTTTTCTAAAAAAGCTTTAATGAAATTTCCTACCTGGTCGTTGCCAACGCCGGTGAGCAAGGCGGTTTTTAATCCAAGCCGGGTAGCACCTACCGCAATATTGGTTGGGCACCCACCCACAAATGCGTTAAACGCCGAGATTTCAGTGAAAGGAGTGCCGACATTGGCCGAATACAGATCAATAGACGATCTTCCGATGGTAAGCAGGTCGTATTTTTTAGTTGTGCTCATAGAATGATTTCAAATTTCAAATTTGAAATTTCAAATTGTTATGTTGTTCATTTCGGCTGTTACCATAGGTAGTCTTGGATCTTGTCCCTTCCAGGTGCCGAAAATCCATTCCTGCTGTGGGTCTGGTGTGTTGGCTAATGATTGGTCGCTTCCTGCAAGAAAATTCAGGTAATACACATTATATCCATGTCCGGCTACCACGGGATGATAGCCCCTGGGTACGAGCACGGCTTCATTATTATGCACCTTTATCACTTCATCTAACGAGCGATCATCTGTATATACCTGCTGAATGGCAAAGCCATTGGGTTTATCGATTTTATAAAAATAGATTTCTTCCAATGCTGCTTCCAGCACATTTCCATTGTTATCTATTTTACGTTCATCGTGTTTGTGTGCAGGATAAGAACTCCAGTTACCGGCGGGTGTATACACTTCTACGCAAACTATTTTATGACAATCAAAACCGGGTTGCAGCAGGCTATTGATTTGACGGTTGGCATTGTCGCCACCCCTGAATTCGATAGCCGCTTCTTCAGGTCTTTTTAGATAGGCGGGATGATCCTCATCTGTCGCCACCCAGCATATGGCAATGTCGGTACTATTGCTTTGAGCGGTAAGTGTAAAGTTTGTATGCCGGGGGAGATACAGGGTATGTGCAATGCCACTGAAAACATCTTTTCTTCCATTCTTCGTTTCCCATTCTCCTTTGTCGGAACTCACTTTGAAATTGCCGCCCAACAAAACGATGCAATACTCATTGTTGCCGGTATCATCAGAAAAAGATTCATTGTTAGCCAGCAGCCTTGTTTCAAAGTTTAAGTAATTCCAGCCGGCATCTGAAGCAGTAAGATGATGATACCTGCTGTGGGCAGCATTGGGTTTAACAAGCAATTCGTGATTGAACATCCGGGAGATTTTTCTTTAGTAAACTTACCATTATAATTTTACTAAATCCGTTTATATCAGTTGCAAACGTTTGAAATTTTTTGAGTGGACAAAAAAGCGGAACTTGGGCTGCGATCAGACCATCAGCAACATGCATAAACCAATAACGATAAAGGACATTGCCAGGAAATTTAAGTGTTCTCCGTCAACGGTGTCAAGGGCTTTGAATAATCACCCCTCCATTAATGAGGATACGAGGCGTAACCTGCAGGAATACGCTCAAAAAGCGGGCTACCAGCGCAACCAGGTATCTTTAAATTTACTCAATAAAAAAACAGCCAGCATCGGTGTAATTGTTCCTACCATCAATAATTATTATGAATCGGCGGTTATTGAAGGGATTGACGCGGTATTGCATCCGCTGGGATATACCTTGAATATATGTGTAACCAATGAGCGATATTTGCTTGAATCGGAATATGTAGCAAAATTATTGTCGAACCGCGTGGAAGGTATTTTTCTTTCGGTATCGCAGGAAACGTACGATTCGGGTCATTACCAACACCTGGAGGATGCGGGAAAAAGAAGTGTTCCCTTGATTTTTATTGATCGCGACTATGGAGGGTTTGCCGCCGGGAGTGTAACCATAGACGACTATCATGGTGCATTTGCAGCGGTGGAACATCTTATCAGCATAGGGAGGAGACGAATTGCGCACCTTAAAGGTCCAAATGGAATGGCTGTTACCGAACAGCGTTTCAGGGGATATGTGACTTGCCTTAAAAAATATGGAATTCCGGTGGATGATTCCCTGATTGTTAATACCAATTTTAAAGTGGAAAGCGCCCTTGAGCCCACCGCTCACTTACTTGGGCTCACACCACCTCCTGATGCTATTTTTGGCGTAAACGACCAGGTGGCTATTGGAGCGATGAAGATAATCAGGGAAAAAGGTTTGCTTGTACCCGGTGATATTGCAGTAGTAGGATTCGACGACTCACCCATCTCCGCTTATATTTCACCCTCGCTTACTTCGGTAGCGCGGCCGGGGCGACAGATTGGAGAGGAAGCGGCAAAGATTTTTCTGAACAGCCTGCTGGGAGTGGCTGATTATGACAAACCCGTACAAATTGTACTTCCTTCACAATTGGTGGTGCGGGATTCGTCGCGAAGGAGTTGAGTGAAACACCGGGCAAAAAATTCTTTCCTTTTTTCAATACAACTTTAATATATAGAAGCCCGCGATTTACTTACCGGGCTTCTGTTTTACCTGTTAATCTTGTTTGGTAAATGTGCTGGTATAAGAAAAAGGAATTCCATCCTGGGTACCGCTTGCAGAAAGGATAAGCGTATTACCATCAAATTTCTCGATCGTAGCTTCTTCCTCATCCAGCGTAAAGGTTTTGCCCGTTACATTCCAGGTGCCGGACGCATCTTCCGGGGGCACACATTTCACACCAGCATCTGTATAGGTTGCGGTGAAGTCCGTGTTTAAAGTAATCGTGTTGTCTCTCTGGCAGGGCAACATCATATCATACAGGTTAATCAACTCTGAGCCCGTGAGCGGGGAAGTGGCAGTGTATGCTGTTAGTTTATAAGTTCCCGAAAGATTTTCTTTGTTAATAGCGGGCGGAGTATTGTCTTTCTTGCAGTACGTGAACAAAAGAATTGAACATATTGCCAGTGAGGTTTGTTGAATACGAATTTTCATAGGTATGTTTTAGGTTCGCGGATTAAACAGGGCTATGCCATTCTTTATTGCTTTTTATCAGGTCAAAATGCGCCGGTGCTGATTTTTTAAAGAAAAATCAACCTGCGGGGAAGTTCTTGATAATATAGATCAATTGATCGGGGAACAACTTCTCTCAGAACTCTTTGTTGATAAAAGTCCAGGCGCCTTTGCTGTAGTAACGGTGTCCTTCCGATCCTTCATACAATTCGCATTTTTCGGGCACACCCGCCGCAGTATAAATAACTTTAAGATGTGAAAAAGATTTTCGTGTTTCTTCGATAGGGAATATGCCATCTTTTATTCCGTTAACGGCACAAAAAGCGCGGGGCGCTATCAGCCCCGCCACGTCAGCCATTTCTCCCATGTTAAGCATGCCCGGAACATAATTGCAGTCGCAATGATCAAGCGTTCCAATACTTCCTTTAAAGCTATTGAAGTAAGAAGAAGGTACTGCAATATTGATCCGGGTATCGCAGGCTGCAGCAAATAACGTGGTTGTACCACCTCCTGAATTTCCACTAACAACAATGTTATTTGTTTTTACGGGCAGGTTTTGCAATGCCCAGTCAATGATTTTGGAAACATCCCAAACCCGGTCGCCAATAGGCGTGCGCCCCACAAGCAGGTCATGCATGAGTTGTATATGACAGGAGTGTGTTTTATCCTCTTTGATGTCTTTCTGCGTTCTTGTCTCACCAAAAGCCCTGGTGGTGGGGGCAATGGCAAGATACCCTTGCTTTACGGCCTGCACCGCAACATCCCGCTCGCCTTCCATATTA
>DASUFG010000200.1:0-6886 GCA_036274715.1 Agriterribacter sp. | reverse complement strand
CCTAACCGGTAATGTTTGTCGCTTATAGAAAGGGACCCTTTTGCAACACTGTAATTAGCGGGAACGGTGTTCTCGAGATCGGGCTGGGCATAGCCAACAGTTTGCAGCAACAGTATAAAAAAGAAAAAGAATAATGCATTTTTGAGATATGGAAAACAACAGCTAATAGTAAATTTGGCCGATCCTGAAATACGGGCCGATTGGGCAGATGATGGATATGATAGGCAATAAAAGGGTTTAAAGTTAAATATTTGCATAGCGAATATGATCTTCTTCCGGCTCTCGTTAATTGACCCGCTCTAAATTAATTTGGTAAATAGAGCTGGCTGAAAGGATATTTCGTATTTTTCATGTGGTTATTTATCGAACAGAGGCAATAGTGGGTACACCTGTGCTTGTTCGTAAAACTAGTACGCTGATTGACAGTGTTTTTTCTGATTGGTTTCAGGCGCAATGTGAATTGCAGGAAGCGCTATTTCACTCTTTTTTCTTCTAGAAAATGTTCTCAGCAATAATCATGCTGTATTTCATGCAAATAGAGGCGGTTAACTTTTTTTTTAAATGCCTGATCGGGAATTGCGTTTATAATGATTGTGGTACAGGTGGCATATTTTAAAATACCAAAGTGGGAAACGTTATAAATGCTAATCTTTCAATGTATTAGAGGTATGCAGCCATTCGTTTTTAACAACTTTTGCAGTTTTGTGTTCGCCGGTATGGCTCCAGCCCGGGGGCATTATCAAGTATAACAATTTATTTTTAACCCCCGGGGCGTTTCGGATATCTTTCCACAATGCACCAAATTCTCCAAAGTTCACGTCAACGAAGCTGTTGGTATTGGCAGCGCGGGTAATGCCGTATTCAATCGGAATTTCTGTACGTTCATTTTCGAGGGTACCAAAAGCCCGATCCCATATATTGAGCAGGTTGCAGAAATTGGTGTCCATATACAACGGGTTTTTGGCATGATGCACCCGGTGGTGTGAGGGGGTGAGAATGATTTTGTTAAGAAATCCCATCCGGCCGTCCTTCATAATGTTTTCGCCTACATGTATAAAGGCTCCCCAGGTACCATCAATAAACATGATGAAAAAGAGCAATGGTGGGTTTACGCCGGCAAGAATGCAAATGCTGGTTCTGATTACATCGGCATAGGGTGCTTCCAGGAAAAAATGGGTATAGGTAACGGAAAGGTTCATGGATGCCGGTGCATGATGGGTTGAATGCAGGCACCACAGTATTCTTATTTTATGCGCCAGGAAATGGTAAATAAAATGTGAAAACTCCCATATCACATAGCCATAAATTAGCCAGTACCATGTAAAAGAGGTTTTGAACAACGCATACTTTTCAAATAGTCCGATGCAAAAAGCAACGGCGGCAATAGCAATAAACCGCGATACAAACCGGTTGAACACATATATCAGGAAGGGCACTTTATAATCTTCCACCTTAAACTTTTTGTAAGCGGCGCTCCTGATGATTTCAATAATCAATAAGAAAGGAATGATTGGGGAAATGGCGCCCAGTATGCCTTGTAAGGTAAGTAGCTTGCTATAATCTCCCGATTTGAGCATTTCTATCAACGAGCCCAGTCCGAGGAAACCGATAACCTCGTTATATATGGTTTCTAAAAAGTTAATAAGCTAAACATTTAAGGGTGTAAATTAATATTTACAGCAATTGCTTTTTGTTTAGATGCATACTCCCTATTTTCACACAAAATTACGTAGTGTATGGACTTGCAACAACAATTTGAACAGGCAGCCGCTCAAAGTAAGGCACTGGCACAAAAACCAAGCAATGAAACCTTGCTTCAATTGTATTCGTTGTATAAACAATCTACAGAAGGCGATAATATTACCGATCCGCCAGCCAACCCTTTTGATTTTGTTGCAAAAGCTAAATATGAAGCGTGGTCGGATTTGAAAGGTAAATCAAAGGAAGCGGCCATGCAGGAATATATTAACCTCGTCAACAAGCTCAAAGAGAATTAGGAATCAAATTTCATCAGCTCATTACGCCTCTCAAATAACCTGCTGCTTCCGCAATGCCAGGCAATGAATCCTTCATGTCTTTTTCAAATTCAATGGCGCACACTCCCTTGTAATCTATTTTGCGTAAAGCAGTAATCAGCGCCACAAAATCAATGGCGCCACGCCCTGGTTCTATGGCTTTTGCATCTGCCTTTGGCGCAGTAACATCCTTCATATGCAGATCAAATATCCTTGGGGCATAAGCTAACACTGCCTCATCCGGCTTGGTGCCGGCACGAAAAGCATGTCCGATATCAAGGCATAATCCCATACGGGAGTCCATATTACTGATCCGGTCATATACGTCTTTTGGCGCGGGGTACAATTTGTCTTCCGGGCCATGATTGTGAATGGCCACCCTGATATTGTATTCCTTTACCTTTTTTTCAGTATACCCCAGCAAATCATAACCCGGAACCCCTACTATCAAGTCTACCCCTACCCGTTTTGCGTAATCAAATGCACGGTCTACTTCGGCTTCGGTCTTCATATAAATTACGCCAACCGCATACACGTTGATACCGCCCGATTTAAATTTTCCCAATACTTCATCAATCGTTTGCTGAGTGCTGGTTAATGGTAGATGAAAGTCTTTTACCGACAGGTTGGTAATGCCAACCCTGTTCATGATAGCAATAGTTTGATCAATGTTGTAGTTAACAAAAGTATAGCCGGCCATTCCAATACGCAAAAATTCCTTTTTGACCAGGGGTGTTTTTTGTAACGGGTTTGATGAACCTAAAAAAGGATAAAGGGACGACGCAGATAAAGCAATCGTTGATGCCTGGATAAATTTTCTTCGGGATGACATAAATCTTATGTATTTATTAATGGATGATTAAGGTAAGCATTTTTTTTACAATAGCATTAGCAACCCTTCCATTTGCAGTTTGCCATATGATCTTTACATTTACACGAGGTGCTGTGCAATTGATGAACAAAAATGATAGTCATGCCGTTAAGAAACTTTTCATTCAGAAATATAGCGATAGAAACATTTAACCAGGCAACCGATTCCATCATTCAAACCTGGAAAGAAATTGCAGCTTCATTAGGTTTAAAACAGGATATCTACAAAAACCCTTTGCATCGCCCCCTCAATAAACCGGTTACAGCCATTTTAATCGGTGCGGGAAACAGGGGTAATATTTACGCCGACTATGCATTGATTCATCCAAACGAGTTAAATATTACCGGTGTTGCCGACCAGGACGCGGTACGGAACGGCAGGTTTTCTCGTAAACACAGCATTGTCGCCGCAAACCGTTTTTACCAATGGGAAGATGTTTTTAAAAGAGAAAAATTTGCCGACGCAGTAATCATCGCCACGCCTGATGCTTTACATGCTGGTCCATGCCTGCAGGCCCTGGATGCCGGCTATGATGTGCTGCTGGAAAAGCCGATAGCGCTTACCGAAGAAGAATGCAGGCTTATTTTAGATAAAGCCAAGAGCCTTGGCCGGATCGTTGGGGTATGTCATGTGTTGCGCTATTCTCCATACTTCAAACAAATGAAAGAAATTATTACGTCGGGTATTATCGGCGATATAGTTAGTGTGCAGCATATAGAGCCTATCGGCTTTGATCATATGGCGCACTCCTATGTGCGCGGCAACTGGCATAACAGTGCAAAGTCTTCCCCCATTGTATTAGCAAAATCATGCCATGATACTGATATTCTGCGCTGGTTGATTGATGAGCCTGTTGAAGATATACAATGTTTTGGCGGGTTACGTTTATTTACGCGCGATAATGCGCCTGAAGGCAGTACAGAACGATGTACGGATGGCTGTGCTGTTGAAGACACATGTCCTTTTTCCGCTTTGCAGATTTACTACCGCGATAAAAAAAGACTGTATGTATTTGATTTGCCCGAGCAGCGCAGGAACTGGGAATACATTATACTGAAGAAATTAAAAACCACGAACTACGGACGTTGCGTGTACCGTATGGATAACGATCAACCGGATCACCTCACCGTAAATATGCGTTTCGCTAAAAACATCACTGCTTCTTTTTCTATGGAGGGGCTTACTTCTTATGAAGGCCGGTGCACGCGTATCATGGGTACCAAAGGGGATATCGTAGGCGATATGGAAGCTTATACCATCACCGAATTCAGAACAGGTCAAAAAAATACCTGGAGCTTAAAAACTGATTTTCATGGTGGCGGCGACCATCGCCTGGTTCAGGACTGGGTGCAGGCGGTTGGGCATCAAAATGCGCAGATACTTTCGTCCACTATTGATGTTTCCGTAGTGAGCCACCTGATGGCTTTTGCAGCAGAAAGAAGCCGGCTCAATCATTCTATTGAGCATGTGAAACTCTACAATTAGCGAATTCACCCGTTGTCATTTGTTTTTTCGGATTGTTTATTTATCCAACTGGCTCTATAATGCAGTAACCTTTCTTCCATCAATGTATATACTTTGTTTTTCAGGGTATCTACGTCCTGCATCGTCAAACCCGTAACCGGAACTTCCTCCATAAAAATCGACCTGCTTTTGCCTGGTGTAAGCGAAAATAAATTTCCATAGGGCATCCTGTCGTACATATCCAGGAACAATACTGGTTTAAGAGGAGTTTGAGTTTCGATAGCTATCCGAAAGGCTCCATCGTAAAAAGATTTCAACGGGCTTCCTGTTTGGTTAAACGTGCCTTCTGGAAAAATTAATATAGAAATATGCCGCTTCAACAAGGACTTTAATATTCTTACACTCCGGGTACGGTCTGCTGCATTTTCCCTGTTTACCGTTACGATGGCGTTTTTATAGATATATCCAAAAACGGGAATGTGGGCGGTTTCTTCTTTGCCTAAGGCGCGTACGGGCAGCCGGTGCGTTTTTACAACGATCGCAGCGTCTAAGAACGAGATATGGTTGCTTACAAAAATGTAGGATCGTTTTTTGTCGTGGGGAGCTTCGTATATATTTTTATGCAGGATGCCAACCATCGGGAACCACATATCACCCCAGAACATGCAAATACGATAAATAGCATTGCCGCCACGGATATGTCCGAGAAATGAAACCGCGATTACAAAAGGGAATACAAATAACATCAGCAACACAAATAACAGTATTGCATACACATTATAAAAGGATAAAGCGGATCTGGTTAACAGGTTCATTAATAACGGTTCTCTTTTGTAATAACCGCGACTTAATTGCAGTTACACTGCCATTCTTGATTGAGGTCTATGCAGGTGATAACTACCATTCCGCGGGTTGAAGGAGCAAAAATAATTCTTACTAACTGATTATCATGGGTCACGCCTTCCAGGGCATATTTGGGGTCAGGTGTTGCCCGGAGGTCGCTTCTTTTGTAATTGATTTCTCCTTTTTGCAAAATCTCCCGTATCTCGCTTTCGTCAATATGCCTGCATCCCATCCTGCAACGGGCATGCCGGGTATAAATAAGCGGTGTGAGCTGGCGATTGAGTATGCCCGTTCTTCGGGAATCAGATTCTACATTTCCGTTTCTGAAATACAGCCATAGTAATCCGCAGCACAATATAATTATAGTAAGATACCTGGCAATCTGCCTTCTTTTCATTGCAAGCGATTAGGATGCACCCATCACATCGGCAAGCGTAAGTAGTTCCGCTTGTTTGTACCGATTGGCATCTGTATCAAAACATTTGGCGAGTTCCTCTAATAAAAATTGTAAAATAAGCCGGTGATCCATTGCTTTAAAATAAGAGGGCGTGAGGGGCACTGCTATCTTTTTAAAATAATTTTCTACATCCTTATGCGTGTATACATGACCATTCATGGGGTCGATATAAAAATGTATGTTGTTGGAACTGTCCTTTTTGGGGTTGAAATAATCGTACGAAGTATCGAAGTAGGCCAGCAGATATTGGCGGGGTATTTTAATCGCCTTAACCGGGATGTCAAGCATACCGCAGAGTACCTGGTAAATAATGCCATTCATGACACTATTCCCGCGCTTGGTTTCCAGCACTTTATTGATCAGGAATTCTTCCGGGTGTTGATAAGATACTTCAACGCCCTTGTATTTGTAATACGTAAAGAAAATACGGTTGATGATATTGATTTGCTCCAATGCCGTAAGATAGCTGTTTAGTTCAAGCCAGATATTACGTCTTATTTTTTCTATTTCCTGGAAAACGGAGGTATCCGCAAAGTCCGGATACTGGTATCTCGAAACGAGTAAAGCACCTTCCAGGAGATTATGGTTGGTTGCTTTTGCATATCCTGAAATATCGGACTGTAATTCCTGGAAATGGAGCCTGTGAATGAGCAATTCAATTTTTTCCTGAACAATTTCATCAGGGGTATTCTCCCACATCTGTTCCAGGTTAGGGATGATATTTTTGCCATAGCTGACGATCCGGTTACTAACGGTATCAAATATTTCATTGTCCGGGTCATCAATAAGATGCAGCAGTGCGTGTATTTCGCGGGTTTCTTCCATGGGATCGATTAGGTTATAGACGAATGAATCCGCCTGTTTATTGTAAAAGAATTAAGATAAATATCGGTTTCACAAATGGATATTTCCTATTCTTTTTTTCCACAGCAGGTGGACAAGTTATCCTGTTCGTCAAAGTGGGAAGTATGGTATTGAATTAGCCCGGCAAATCGACTACAGCAAGGCAAAGTTAAACTAAATGCCGTGGCTGACATTGTAATACACCAGTTTTATGGTATCTGAAGTGGCTGGTTGGGTGTTCCAGTGTGGATGTATGGCCAGTGCGGTTCCAAGCGCAGTAGACTGCGCAATGGACGCTGCATATACTTCAATGCCGGGGAATGCCTCGGCGAGTAATTGCATGTACAATGTGTTTTTGCCGAATCCACCGTCTACAAAAATTCTTTTTACTTC
>DASUFG010000199.1:0-8834 GCA_036274715.1 Agriterribacter sp. | reverse complement strand
CATTGGCCGCGGTAATGGGTTTTGTTTTAGGCGACAGAATATCCTGCCCTGCCAGCAGTGAACCTAATGCCACCGATCCCAAACCCAGGGAGGCTTTCAAAAGAAAGGACCGCCTGTTCAGGTGACTTGCTATCAATTGTTCAACTTCATTTTTCATATCAATTTCTTTTCGTCCATTCCACATCAGCGTTTTGTAATAAATGCATCCGAATTCATAATGGTACTCACCACCACCGCTGTTGCTGCTAATTCCTGTGGCGATTTTACTGAGGCTAACTTATATTCTCCGGCCGTTAGCCATCCATTCATTTTTGCCGGTTGAGTTTTAAATTTTTCATATTGCGACCCATACAATTTTTGCAGTATTTCTTTTTCTTTGGGAGATGGCCTTAGCGATGTTAATGCCCGGTAACAATACATAATTCTATCTGGGGATGTTTCGAATTTTGAAGAAGCTTCCGCCGCCAGCACTTTGGCAGCCTCAACAAACTGGGGATCGTTTAACAGCACCAGCGCCTGCAGGGGCGTGTTTGTTTTTTGCCGCTGTACCGTACAACTTGCCCGCAGTGGGGCATCAAAACTACTCATCGATGGTGGAGGATTGGTACGTCGCCAAAACGTATACAAGCTCCTCCGGTACAAATTAACCCCGCTATCCCGGTGATACACTTCGCTATTTACGGCCCAAACCCCTTCGGGCTGGTAAGGCTTAACACTCGGACCACCAATTTCAGGGTTGAGCAACCCACTCGCCGTTAGCGCCGCGTCGCGCACCATTTCGGCTGTGAACCTGAATGCAGGGCCACGGGCCAGTAGAATATTTTCCTTGTCTTTCTTCAGCAATTCAGATGATGCATAAGACGACTGGCAGTAAGTGGCAGATAAAACAATGAGTTTTTGCATGGCCCTGATATCCCAGCCCGATTCGCGGAAGCGCACAGCCAGCCAATCCAACAAAGCCGGGTGAGAAGGTATGCCGCCCTGGTTACCAAAATTATCGGCATTTTTTTGAAGCCCGGTGCCAAAATAAGTTTGCCAGTATCGGTTTACGGTAACCCTTGCCGTTAGTGGGTTAGCAGGATCCATAAGCCACTGCGCTAAACCCAAGCGGTTTTTTGGTAAATCTTTGCCAAATGGAAGGATAGCATTGGGCACGTCTGCATTTACTTTTTCACCATGCGCATCGTATGCACCTCTTTCCAATATATATGCCTGCCTCTTTTGCTTCATTTCTTCCATCACCATAATCTCCGGGATGCTTTCCATTTCCTTATTCCGTTCCAGTCTTAATGCAAATAATTCTTTTTCCTTTAATTGATAGGAATCAGATATGGTAGAAAAATAATATTGTTCCAGGTCACGGTCGGGAATAGCTGCATCCTGCGTAGTTTTATCGGTTTGAGCGAGCCATTTCACTTCCGAAGGATTGAGTTCGCGGTTGTACACAAAAAGTTCGTCAACCAATCCATTTTTAAACCCGGTACCGCGCCAGTCTGCTCCAACCTGTAAACCTGGTTGATCATTTCCGGCAAAAAGGATATCCTTATACAGGTTATCTTTCTCTGTGATCATTGGCGCCTCTCTGCCGTCAACAAATAGTTTTATACCAGCCGCTTTACTTGATCCGTTATAGGTTAACGTGAGTTGAATCCATTTTTCTTTAGGCAATTCCTGCTCCGTTACTTTTAATATATTGTTGTATGGCCAGGTATGCGCCATTAAAAATTCAGCCTTGCCATCCCTGAGATTCAGGTAGTAGCCATGAAAGGCATAAGTAATGTCTCCATTGCCCTTGTGAAAAACAACGCCTTTGCTTGCATCCTTTGGAATATTAATCCATACCCCAATAGAAAAAGGCTGAAAGCGGTTGAAAATGCCCACTTTGCCCAGTTTTAAAATATCATCGCCATTCGACTTAAAAGCGTTGCCCAATTTACCGGGCACCACAACAGGATCCGCCACCTGTCCTTTTCCTTTTGGATTAACTTCATTGATAAAACCACCATTCACCAATTTGTCAAAAGTAAAATGGGCCTCCAGTCCTTTTGTTAGATCAAATGGATGATGGCTGCCCGGGCTTTGCTTCCATTTGTTAAAAGCCGGCTTTTCCCTTTCCACTATAGCCTCCAATTCGCTGATTTTTTCCTGCTCTTTATGGGTAAGATAAGCGATTACAGAATCCTGCTTACTATCCGTAAGCAACATGGAAGGCCCGGGTGTGGCATCGTCAAAAGAAATCTGCCCGGCTTCATCTACATTATTAAAAAAACTATACAAACTGTAAAAATCCTTTTGTGAGATCGGGTCAAACTTATGATCGTGGCAACGTGCGCAACCGATCGTTAATCCCAAAAAAGCGGTTCCCAGCGTGCTCGTACGGTCTACCACGTATTCACTCCTGAACTCTTCATTTACCACCCCGCCTTCCATATTCTGCGCATGGTTACGATTAAATGCCGTGGCAAGTCTTTGCTCACGGGTGGCGTTGGGTAATAAATCGCCCGCCAACTGCCAGGTAACAAAGCGATCAAACGGCATGTTTTCATTAAACGCCTTAATTACCCAATCGCGCCAGGGCCACATAGGCCGGTAACGGTCAACCGTATAACCATGCGTATCGGCATACCGGCTAACATCCAGCCAATCCACGGCCATTTTTTCGCCATAGTGCGGGGATTGTAATAATCGTTCCACTACTTTTTCATATGCGCTGGAGGATGCGTCAGCCATAAAATCATCTATTTCCTGCACGGTGGGTGGCAAACCGGTAAGGTCCATGGTAACTCTACGGAGCAAGGTTTCTTTATCTGCCTCCGGCGATGGCGATAAGTGGTTTTCTTCGAGCTTCTGCAACACGAACGCATCTATCTCATTCTTTATCCAGCTTTTATTTTTTACTTCAGGAACATTATTCTTTTCAGGCACAATAAAGGCCCAATGTGGTTTGTATTCTGCTCCCTGTTCAATCCATTTGGTAAGGACTGCTTTTTCATAATCGGTTAGCACGCGATTGGATGCTTTTTGGGGCATCCTCATTTCTTCGTCATCGGTTATAATACGATGGTAGAACTCACTTTTTGCGAGATTGCCCGGAACGATAGCACGCTTGCCGTCTTTTAATTCGGCTAACGCGCCTTCCTTTGTAGAAAGATTCAGCCCGGCTTTTTGTCCGTTGTTTTTATCCGGACCATGACATAAAAAACACTTATCGGAAAGAATAGGCTTAACGTGCAGGTTGTAATCAATTTTAGCGGGCAGGGATTTATCAAATTTCGCTATCATTTCGGGCTTACGAACACTGCCCGTTCTCATGAACAAAAACAACACTGTAGCCAACAACAGTACAATCAACAGCATTTTAGCAGGAATCTTTCTTTTCATACTCATTGCAAGATAGTATTTCCGCAAGTACATGAGGGGCCGCCCGCGGAAATTAGACCAGCTTAAAGGTACAAAATAAATAGGGTTGAGCATTAAGAGCGCTTTGCATTAACAATGCGACCCCGCTTCCGATATCACTTTTGCGAAAACGATTTTACCTACCAGGACTCAGCTAAATAAGCCTAAAAGATAATATATACATTTGAAGCGGGGATCAATGAAAAACTACAAGAATGATTCTGTTAACTTTTAATTGCCGCTCCACTCAGATGGTTTTTGAATGATCCGGAATGCATCTGGATTATCGAGATTTTTGTACAGGTTTTCGGTCCACTTGTAAGATGACGGCAGCTCACCAATCACAAATAATTTTTTCGGGAACATTAAACCGGCTACCTGGGGCAGATCCGTTATTCGAAGGCAATTGAGCATTTCAATAGCTTCCCCTCTCCCGTTTGGCTCGCTGGCTGCATTTTGTGTGGTAGGTGGGTTCTTTATTAACAGCGATTTTACATTACCATCAAGTAAGGCGGCATATGGAGCAACGGCAGCCATTTCGCCTTGAGCGAGGACGGAGATGTTATCCGCATGAACACCCGGCATCTTGCGCAGCACCTCAAGACATCGCAGCACATCATACACCCGCATGGAGGCAATGGTTCGTCCTGTCCAGGCAGAAGCTCTGCGAATATGCCATTGTAAGGAGGGCGACCACCCCGTTTCACCAATTCCCCGGGCCTCAAAATAGGCAATGATCGTTTTTTCTTTTATGCCGGAAGTTAGTCCGTAGGAGTCCCAACGTTCTTCGCCCGGATTTTTCAATACCAGCAGAAGCGGTTGTTTCCCGGTTTCAGGCGGTCCGTTCTGAAGTTCAATCTTCAGTCGCCATCCCTCTTCCGAAACAAAACTGTATTCCTGCCTTCCATTTCCCGCTCCGTTGGTTGATTGAAATTCCAATCTGATGTCTAACGGCGCAGCCTGCTTAGGGAAGGCGCCAAATGTTTTTTCCGTTAAGAATGCTACCACTTCTTTTTTATACGCATCAAACTGTTCCACATTTTGAATTACCGGCGGTTCGGCCAGCTTAACAAAAGAGTCCTGGATGACTTTGGTCAGGTCATTCGCTGGAGCACCATGCACATAGGCTTTAAGCTCCTCATCAGATAATTTCATCGTAATATCAATCGCTCCAATGGCTTCCGGCGCTACGGTTTTACCCATTAATTCTTTAATAAAGAACGATAAAACCTGGGGCCGTAATTCTTCTTTCGAACCATAGCTATGCCCGCCCGTAGCATCCACCATTTTGATATTACCCGGCTTACCGTAATAAGCGTAAATGGGTTTCACGTGATCATACAGGGTATGAACTGCTTCAATGGAATAATACAGGTCCCGCGATGGTTGTGCGATCATAAAAGGTCTGGGAGCTATCAATGCCCCGATATCGGAAAAATCAATTCCATAAGTATTAATCGGCATCATGCAATCGCAATGATCATCTATCGTTCTTTGTGCTATTTGTCCTTCCAGTGATCCTGCACCCGCTACTGCTGCCGCAGCTTTTATGCGCGCATCCACCGCCGGCAAATACCAACTTTGAGAACCACCACCGGAAATACCCGTTACACCCAAATTGTTTTTATCTACTTCCTTCATCTCGCATAAAAGATCCAACCCCCTTATGCCGTTCCATATTTCAACGCCACCGGGGTTATAACCCCTGCTATACCACTGAAACCAGCCATTGGATTCTTCGCCCAAATGTTCCCCCTTTACTTCGCCTCTTTGAATGGTTTCAATAATCAGGCACACAAAACCATTTTGTGCAAAATTCCGCGCATGCGCCTGGTAATAATGCTTCTGTGTATGCGCATGCCCGCATACATACAGGATTGCCGGTACCGGCTTCTTTATTCCATCCGGTATGTACAGGTTAGCGGGTACATACAAACCGGGCAAGGATTCATAATATAACTTTTCTATCCGGTATCCGTCTTGCTGAATAACACCCGTTTTAGTGACATGCAGCGGAGACCGCGTTCCCGTAAATGGCTTGCCCTGCAGTCCCATCATCTCTAAAAATTGCTCGCGGCGATGTTCACGAACAGCCTCCCATTCTTTTAAATTATGAATATCCTTTAATGAATTTTGGGTGATATTGCCCGCCACCTTGCTTAAGTAACAGCGGATGTTATTCGTTTGATCAAAGTCGGGAGCTACTGTATACGGAAATGATTGTGCAAACACATTGAGGGAGCAAAACATTACTGCGTAAAAAATCACTACACTATTTTTAATCTTTACTTTCATAAGATGAAATAAATAAGATGTCCGATTCGGCCAAAGCCCATTAACATGGTGTCATTTTATACTTTGCATGTAACCCCAAAATACTCCAGCCTTTCTTTAGGGAATGATAAACAGATCCTGCGAAATTGATGCTGACCGAACCAGTGGTCTAAAGTATATTGTTCTCTTTTCTTCACTCGCTTTCCGGGCAACCTTTTCCATGGTTTCCTTTGAATATTGAGTCTTATAACATTCAAAAGCTTTTACAGCCTTTTCCTGGTCTTCCCTGGTAAACGAGATCTGCACGGTAAGGTAACTATCGTCTACCCCACTTAACATTCTATAGTCCGCATCCTTAATATGAGAGGAAGGAGTTGCCACGTAATAAAGCGCTTTAGTTTTATCCCATATTTTGCTGAGGTATACCTGCGAAACGGAAGCTCCCACAAGACGGTGATCCATATGATTAGACTCGCCATCCGGTCCCCAGGTTAAAATAACATCCGGCTGTAATTGATTTACCAGGCTGTCGATATCACGCATCATTTGTTGAACGTAGGGCACATGACCAAAAAATCCATCCCGGAGTTTAAGCTGATCGTGGTAGCCCAACCAAATAGGCTTTTCTATACCCATATTTAAGGCTGCACAGTTGAGCTCTTCTTTTCTTAATGCAACAAGTTCTTCGCCAGGCTCCAAATTGGTTTGTCCGGTTCCGTACCGACCATCGGTAGCCGTAACCAAATACACCCTGGCGCCTTCACGGGCATACCTGGCCAACACAGGGGCAACCGTATATTCATCATCAGCGTGAGCAAAAACAGCCATGATCACTTTGTCTTTTATGGCAGTGGTTTTTGCAACTACGCTGGCATCCTGAGGCGATGGTGAATTTCCAGGTTGACAGGAATATAAGATACAAGTCAGCGATAAAAGGCAACCTAAAGTAAAATGTCGACTAATGAACCAAGCATGACTGGAATTGCGGCAATTGTTATTTAACACGTATACCAATCTCATCTTATTCTCTTTTTGATTAAGTTTTATTGTTTGTATTTCTTTCATCATTCTATTCAAACTGTTGCTAAAGAATCGTGCCATCGAAGCATGTTTTTCTTCATGCTTCAAATTTAGTTAAATTAGTATTTGAAAGATTTAATATTTTTTTTCCTTTCGTTATTTCTCTTGTTTGATCATATTCTCTTTCTAAACACTTACCGAAAAGATGCCCGTGTTGGATGTCTCGATCGAATGAATGAGCATGGCATATTGTGGAAATTCGAGGAATCCTTCGCCCGACGTTTTTCAGGGAAGAGTTATTGCAACAAAAAAAGGGGGCAAATGCGTGCGGGTTATGCCTGAAATAATGTTGCGACTTATAAGAAGTGAAGCCAATTTATACTTACGTCATAATGAACAATTACAATTCATTTGAACTTCCCCGCAATTGACTGTCGAACTAAAATCGAAGAGATTTTTTTTACACCCAGCATTATTTAATTGTTATGTTTGTGTTACCAATCTAACAATAAAGATTGCATTTACGATCAGGTAATAATAGTGGATTTTATTTGCTATTGATTGATTAACCTTAACTTAATTGCTTTATGAGTAAATTCTATTTACGGAAACGAGGCGTACAAATATGCTTCGTTGCCATGCTGGCGGGCTGTATGTTTTTTAGCCCTGCGGCAGCACTTGCAGAAAACAGATCCATCAACAAAACATTTTTCAAAGCCGAGAAAACCGTTACAGGCACGGTAAGAGATGCCGGTACCGGCAATCCATTGCCAGGAGCAACAATTACCATTAAAGGCACACTGCAAAGCACCACTTCAGATGTGAACGGTGCGTTTTCTATTACAGTAGCGAATGACAACGCCATACTTGTAATCAGCTATATTGGTTATGCGAACCAGGAAATCGTTGTGGGAAGCAGAACTACGATTGAAATAGCCCTCCAAAACAGCCAAACCGACCTGGCGCAGGTGGTAGTGGTGGGGTATGGTACACAGCGTAAAAAAGATGTGACCGGCGCGGTTAAATCTGTTCGTGCCGAATCATTTAACCAGGGTATCGTAAACACCCCGCAGCAACTCCTGCAAGGTAAAGTGGCGGGTGTAAATGTAACCTCCGTAAGTGGCGAACCGGGCAGCATACAGGGCATTACCGTACGGGGCCCGGGTGGTATAAGAACCGGCAGCACACCGTTATTTGTTATTGATGGGCTGCCGCTCGATAATTCCGGTACCGGGGGTGGCGATCCGTTAAACTTTATTAATCCGCAGGATATTGAATCGATGGATGTATTAAAAGATGCATCCGCTACCGCTATTTACGGTTCAAGGGGCGCGAATGGAGTGATACTTATTACCACCAAGAAAGGAAAATCCGGCACATCCAGTCTTAATTTTACAAGTAGTGCAGGGTTTTCAACATTAGCCAGGAAAATACCAGTGTTTGAGGCCGGTGAATTCAAAAAGCAGGTGGTGGCTGTAGGTGGCGTGCTGGATGACAAAGGTGCATCAACCGATTGGCAGGATCAAATCGTCCGCACAGCTCAAACCTTCGACAATAATCTTACCTTAAGCGGTGGATCCGAAAAGCTCACCTATTATGCGTCGCTGAACGCCCAATCGCAGGAAGGCATCCTTAAAAACAATATGCTTAAGCGGTATACAGGGAGGTTTAATGTAACACAGAAGTTATTGGAAGACAGGCTGGTTATTGACATCAATTTAACAGCGACCAATACTAAAAATGAGCGACCGCCAATAGAAACAATGTTGGGCAGTGCATTGGCAAACAACCCTACTTACCCCGTCTATAATCCGGACGGAACACTTGCTATATACAATAACATCACCAACCCGCTTGTAAGCCTGCAACTTTCACAAGACATTGCCTCTATTAATAGAGTTGTCGGTAACATATCACCTTCCTTTAAAATCCTGAAAGGGCTGGTATATAAACTGAACGTTGGGGTAGACAATTCGAGTGCTACCCGCGATATTGTTTCGTTTGCCAATGAAGAACCACAGCAGGATGGCAGGTTGGAAACTTACTACACCTACAATAAAAATACGTTGGTTGAGAATTATCTTACCTATACAACGCACATTGACAAACATGACTTCTCGGCACTGGCTGGCTACTCCTAT
>DASUFG010000198.1:0-11597 GCA_036274715.1 Agriterribacter sp. | reverse complement strand
GCAGGCATATAAATTAAGCGATTGAAAATTTCGAAAATAAGCCTGCCATTTATCTACAAAATCAACAGGAACTTTCCCGATATTCAATCCAAAAAAATCTTTTATTTGGGAAGAGAAAATAATAAGCGCGATGCCGCTGGTAAATCCTACGATTAGAGGATAGGGGATGAATTTAATAACAGTACCTAAACGGAATATGCCCATGATAATAAGCATTACCCCGGCAATGAAGGTGGCTATAATCAGCCCATTAATACCAAACTGCTGAACAATGCCATATACAATTACAATGAATGCGCCGGTAGGTCCGCCAATTTGTACCTTGCTGCCGCCCAGTGCAGAAATAATAAAACCCGCGACAACAGCAGTAAACAACCCTTTTTCGGGCGATACCCCTGAAGCAATAGCAAAAGCAATAGCAAGCGGCAGGGCTACAAACCCTACAATTAAACCCGCCATGGCATCTTTTGTAAACTGCTGCCTGTTATAATGCTTCAGCGTGTCAAACAACTTGGGTTTAAACATATAATGATTCAATTATGATAGACCTGCCTCAAACTTCTTTTTCAGTTTGATTTGAAGAAGATATATCCGCGCCATTTTAATATTAGACCACTCCTGTGCAGTTTGATTCATTGGATCATAAAGTTCTAAGCCATGTATTAACTTATCAACAAATTTGACAAACAAAGTAATGCTTTCGCCATGACTATCCAATTCTTTAACGGCTGCATCAATAGCGCGCTTAACCGCTTCTTGCGAAGAAGATGATAGTATTTTCCTTTTTAGACCAGCACGGAATTCGTCTGTATTCATTGTCAGCATAAGTAATCCGTTTAAAATGACTAAATCTTTATCCAAAACTTGAGAAGGTTATCCATTTCAGTTCCAACTATATGGTAATCCGGGGGCACTTCGCCTTCGAGACTGTAAAATGTGGCTAACCTCGTCCCAGCGGGCATTTGCTCTAGTTGTGCATACAAATAGTAGTTGTAATAATTATATAATTCGCCCGAGTAGGCGATATGCTCATCTATTTTATCTGTTCCCGCAAGATTTTCATAAAAGGAATTGTAAAAATAAAAATGATCATAGTCGCGCAAGTCAAGTTGAGTGAAATTGCCATGCGTAAAAGAAACATTTGTTAAGCCCAGCACGCCTTTTGCGGCATGCGCATGAGCCACGAGATCTTTACGTTGCTCTATACCGTAAAAATGAGATTTAGGGGCATAATAAGCTGCACTCAAACAAAATTTACCTACCCCGCTACCAATATCCAGGATACGCATATCATCTTCGACCGCTAAAAAAAAGGAAGCTCTTCGTGCCACACTAATAGGGGTCCAATGCCGGGTGGCTAATAAGCGAACCTGGTTGGGATAAAGTGTATCAAACTGCTTATCTGAACTAAAAAACCTGTTTACGGGTGATTCTTTTTGGATGACATACATAATTATTGCAAAAATTTTAAGGGTAATTTTATGGTTAATTCACAGTGCTGTATTGCCGGGCCAGCATGCCATAGCATACGGTAAGCATATACTGACGCCTGGCGCAACCGCAAAATTAAAACTCTATTCTGCGCCATGCGGTAAACCTAATCACGATGAAAAGTGATTTATATCAATTTTATTAAAAGTAATTTGCGCTCAATTATGAGCATCCGGGGTATTTTCCCAATAGACAAATGGGATTTTAAGAGCGAGTCCATTTTGACCGACCTGCCAGCGGCAGATTATAGCCGCCTTATGGTGCATAAGAGCGAACACATTTATAAAAAAGGAGAAGTACTGTTTCGGGAAGGTGCCTACCCCTCCGGCATATATTACGTTGTTGAGGGCAAGGTTAAAAAATACAAAACAGACCAAAATGGCAGGGAGCAAATCATTTACGTGGCCAACACCGGCGAGCTCCTGGGTTATCACGCCATTTTATCCGAATATCGCTATCCCGATTCCTCTGCCACACTGGAAGAGAGCACCATTGCTTTTATACCCAAAGAAGATTTCCTGGCCTGCCTGCAACAATCGCCCATCCTCAACAACCGGCTTTTAAAAACGCTGAGCCATGAATTTGCGGTATTGGCCAACAGCATTACTTTATTTGCGCAAAATTCGGTTCGCGAAAGATTGGCATTGCAATTAATTGTACTAAGAGAAAAATATAAAGTGAATTATGAACCGGGCATGGCTGTAGAAATCAACATGTCCAGGGATGATTTGGCCAGCCTTGCAGGCACAGCCCGCGAAAACGTGGTAAGGGTACTCAGTGAATTTAAAGCCGCCGGAATAGTGGAAACAAAAGGCAGGAAAATATTGATTACAGATATAAATCAATTGATCAAATTAGCCAATGCGAGGTAGTATTGTAATGCTTTTTTAAAGCCGTGCTATCGTCTTTTTTGATCAGAATATTCACTTTGGCGGTGTTAAGGCTTTTTTGTAAGAAGGGTAGTATCGCCTTCCAGCAACGGCAATGCATAACCGCCGGTATCTAATGTGGCCTTAGGAAATGCTTTCTTCAACGACAACCAGTCAGCACCGGAAATGGGTGTTTTGTAAAGATATACGGCATCAAGCTCCCGTAAACCTTTCAGTGCAAGCAGTCCCTTTGCGGTAACTTTCGTTCCCACAATATTGAGGTATTGAAGTGTAGACAAGGTTTGCAAACTGGCTATGCCCTTGTCGGATATCGCCGTATAATCGAGGCTCAGCTTAATCAAAACAGGGAATTTCGCTAAAACAGTCAAAGCGGAATCAGTAATTGCCGTGTTCCCCATTTTCAACCAAACCAATTGGGCGGCCAGTGGCTCAAGCAGTTTTATTTCTTTATCGCCAATACCGGGTAGTCCGAGAAAGTTGACGGATAGATAATTGCTGCCATCAGCTACAGGAACAACCGTTACGCCCATTTTTTGTAAAGCAATCAAAGCCTCCCTGGGGGCTTTTGCCACAGGTTCTTCGGGCACTTCGGGTTTGGCAGGCGCTACCAGGTGATCACTTTGCAGGGCCAGTAGCAGTGGCTTTATTTTTTCATCCTGTGCAAGGGCACTTACAGGTTTATTAAAACTGGCCCCGGCATCAATCCACCACCGTATCAACCTGATCTCTGCTTCGCTGGGTTGCGATTTTCCTTTGGGTGGCATATGCTTCTTTTCCAGCATATCCAGTATCAATCTTTTATACAGTTCACTTTCTTCACCTTTTCCCACAACCAGTACCTTCCCATCTTCCCCACCCTTTGCGATCGCTTCCTGGGTATCCAACCTCAACTTGCCCTTCTGTTTGGAAGGTCCGTGACATTTATAGCATTTATTTTGCAATACCGGTTGGATAATATCATTGTACGCCATCGCCTGCTGTACATCCGGGATAATTTTTTTTACCTCCTCTGTTTCCACCGGCTCCAGTATATCCTGTGTAAGGTAGCCTTCACCGTGAGTAAGCGTGCCGCCAAAGTGACCCGTAAAAGTAATCAACACAAATAAGGCAATGGAAAGGATATAAGGAAGGGTGGTGGGTAGTTTAAAAGAAAATTTCCGGGTATATACCAAATAATATACAATGGCAACCACGGCTACAGATATGCCCAGCCACCGGTGCCGGCCAAGAATAGTTTCATCATATTCTGCACCGTTGGCCAACAACCAGCCGCTGATGCAGGAGAAAATGGCACTGATTGCTCCCAGCAATAATGTTATGCTTACAGCATGCTTTAAGTCATCAAACCGTTGCCTCCTGCTCATCCAGTGCAGCATAACGCCCAATATTAAAATACCAATAGGCAAATGCACCAGTACAGGATGAAAACGACCAAAGAAACCGGACAAGCTGAGTAGTATCATACAAAATGTAACGTAAAAGTTTTAAGGATTGGAGTATCTCTTTTTTAGCTGGTTGAGCATGTACGCGTTGATGGCCCATTGGTCTGCCACCGGCTGCCTGGTATAGGGAAGTGCGGGAAGATAATCCGGCGGGCCGAATTCCGTCAAAAAAGTAAGTTTTTTGATCCCCTGTTTGATCTTTAGCTCTACTACCTTATCCCACCATTGCCAGTGACTTTTTACCGCACTTTCCCATTCGGGAGCACGGGGATCGTTAACCTGGGGACCTTCGGGATGGCCTACCCGTACATGAATATGATCAACCCTTGATAAAGCCAGTTGTACGGTTTCGTCCTGGTCGTGCAGCAACGATTCGTGCACATTACACCAATGAGAAATATCTAATGTTACCCGCAATCCCGGAATAGCTTCTATAAAATTTCGCGCGATGGGCGCCGCAAATAATATGCGCGACCGATGGGTTTCATGACTGATGGGAATACCCGTGTTTTTCGAGACCTGTATGGTATACCCGATGAATTTTTCATTCTGCTCAAAAGTAAAATAGTCTCTTCCCGAATGGCAATTGATATACAATGGCTTTTGAATGATTTGCGATGTTGCCGCCGTAACCATATCCTTAAACTGCTGGAAATGCTTTTCAAAACCAGGGTCGCCGGCACCGCATAAAAAGCCAATTTCGAGCCCGTGCTTTTTTATCGCATTGAATAAATCATCCTGCTTAGCCCGGTCGTCCGGCCACCACATTTCAATGCCGTCGTAGCCTTCTTTTTTGGCTTTCTCACAAAAGGCATCCACCGTTCCGGGGAAACCCCAATTGGTTGCCATTACTATGGGAGTAAAACCGGCCGGGATATAAAAAGAAGGGTTATTAATATTGTCTTTAGTGAGTGGTGCAATCATCGCGCCGCCAAGCGCAGCGGTGGTGGTAATAAATTTCCTTCGGTTTAGAGCCATAAAAGTGGTAAGTAGTATGAGGTAAGTGGTAAGGATGTTTACGCAACAATTTCATGAATAACACGCCCGGATACGTCGGTAAGCCTGAACGGTCGACCCTGGAAATGGTATGTAAATTTTTCATGATCAAATCCCAATTGGTTCAGCACGGTTGCCTGGATGTCAAAAGGGCTTACCCTGCCACTTACGGCGCTATATCCTATCGGATCTGTTTCACCATAGCTAACTCCTCGTTTTATTCCGCCACCTGCCATCCATATGGTAAATGCTTCTGCATGATGATCCCGGCCTTTATATGCCTGCACCTTACCTTCCCGGTTTTCCTGCATAGGCGTACGGCCAAATTCACCACCCCATATCACCAGCGTCTCATCTAATAAACCCCGTTGTTTTAAATCAAGCAGCAATGCAGTACAGGCCCGGTCTACACTCCTGCACTTATTAATAAATCCTATTTCCAGCGAAGTATCCGCGCCGGTACCGTGCGAATCCCAACCCCAGTCAAATAACTGCACGTACCGTACGCCCTTTTCTACCAGCTTCCTGGCCAGCAAAGCGTTGTTGGCAAAATTTTCTTTGCCGGGCTGCGTGCCATACATCTCATGAATATAGGCTGGCTCATCGCTGATGTCCATGGCTTTGGGAACCGACATCTGCATTTTATAAGCCATTTCGTACTGCGATATGCGCGATAAAATTTCAGGGTCCTTAAATTCTTCGTACGATTTACGGTTTACTTCGTTAATGGCGTCGATAGAAGCTTTACGCAAGTTTTTGGTGATCCCTTCCGGGTCATTAATAAACAATACCGGGTCGCCCTCGGAGCGGCATTGCACGCCCTGGTATACAGAAGGCAGGAAGCCACTTCCCCAAACACTTTTTCCCGCATCGGGGTTTCTTCCACCCGACGTGAGTACAACAAAACCCGGCAGGTTATTGTTTTCCGTACCCAAACCGTAGCTCGCCCACGCTCCCATACTCGGTCGGCCTAAACGGGCAGAACCGGTATGCATCAGTAGTTGTGCCGGGGCGTGGTTAAACTGGTCTGTTTTAACGGCTTTTAAAAAGCTTAGTTCGTCTGCCACGGAAATTAAATGCGGCATATTATCTGATATCCATGCACCACTCTGCCCACGTTGTTCAAAACGGGCGCAAGGCCCCAGCATTTTAGGAACGCCTCTAATGAATGCAAAACGCTTTCCTTCCAGTAAAGACTGCGGGCACTCCTGGCCATCTAATTTCAGCAGGTCGGGCTTATAATCAAATAATTCCAGCTGTGAAGGAGCGCCGGCCATATGCAGGTAGATCACTGACTTAGCCCTACCGGGAAACATGGGTGATTTAGCCGCAAGCGGGTTCATGCTGTCGAAAGCAACACCTGCTGCTCTATCTTTCGAACCCATCCAATCGCAACCTGCGAGCAGCGATCCAAAAGCCATCGCACCCAAACCAGTCATGCTGTCTTTCAAAAAATGCCTGCGTGTTACAAACCGCAACGCTTCGTGGTTTGCTTCACTGAACAGCCGTTCGTTATGTAAGTCTTTTTGGGTCATAATTTCTTGTTTTGTGAGAATGTTCTTTTAACTCGCCTGCCTGACTTGATCTTTCTATGTGCCTGTGTAGTGAAATACTCAACACATAGAATCATAGGTATATAGATGCACATATTTTATTTGATAATACTATTAACCATTTCCGAATCTGCGTTTCTATGTGCCTATGTGGTTAATTTTTTAAAACAAAGGCAAGTCTCTATATAGATGATTTACCAATGTTTTTTGTCCGTCCTTAAATATATTAGTACAGTTAAAATTAATCAGTATTCCCTTCGGCTTCTTCACCAATTTCATATAAGTCAACAACTGTGCTTCGTGTATCGCCAGCAAATATTCAACAGCTTTTAATTCCACAAGAATGCTATCTTCCACCAAAACATCCAGTCTTAAGCCGGCATCCAATTCTATTCCTTTATAACAGACAGGTATCCACACCTGGCTTTTGTAATCAATTTTCTGTAGGGTAAGTTCCTTTAAAAAACATTTCTCATACACACTTTCCAAAAGTCCCGGACCCAAATTTCGATGAACTTCTATAGCGCATCCAATTATTTTATAGGTAAGTTCATCAATCTGTTTTTGAGTGAACTTCATTTTGGTGTTTTTCTGGTAAGAAATGCAATTATCTTAAAATATGCTCAACGTTTATTCTATGTGTCTATGTGGTGAAATACTCAACACATAGGACCATAGGCGAATAGATACGCATAGTTTTTCACAACAATACAGTTAAACCTTCACGACTCTATGTTTCTATGTACCTATGTGGTACAAGTCGCCCACGCTATCTAATTCTTAGTAATAAACTCGTCTAAGTTCATCATCGCATTCGCCACCAGTATCAATGCCGCTTTTTTGGGATCCGTATTTTTTGTACCCTCGTTGATTATTTCACAGGCCTTGTCTTTGTCTTTTTCAAACTCTTTTAACCCATCCTGGTAAAGCGTTGCAAGCGCATCCAGTTTTTCTTTTTCTATAGGATGATACATGGCTATTTCATAGCCTTTACTAATTTGCTGTAAGGGATCACTTCCTCCCTCCTTTTCCATCCGGCTGGCAAAATGCCGCGCCATTTCAATAAAGCCCATATCATTTAAAGTGGCCAAGGCCTGCAAAGGTGTATTGGTACGAATGCGGCGCGCAAGACAAACTTCTCTTGCTACCCCATCAAAACTCAACATGGTTGGATAGGGCGATGTACGTTTCCAGTATGTATATATAGCGCGCCTGTATTGATCTTCCCCCTCGCTTATATTCCATGTTTTTCCATCGTACGGCGACCGCCATATGCCTTTAGGCTGGTAAGGCATTACGCTTTCACCATACATTTTATAGCTCAGTAAGCCTGATACCGCCAGTGCCTGGTCCCTGATCTGTTCAGCCGAAAGCCTTACTCTTGGACCCCGGGCATAATACTTGTTGAAAGGATCTTTCTCCAATGTTTCAGGCGTCACCACGGAGCTTTGCCGGTATGTGGCCGACATCACAATAGTCTTTATCAGTTTTTTTACACTCCACTGATCATCATTCATAAACTGCCACGACAGCCAGTCTAACAGTTGCTGGTGCGTTGGAGCAATACCCTGTGTACCCATGTCTTCCAGTGTTTCAGCAATTCCCTGTCCCATCAGCTGTTCCCACATCCGGTTCACCATTGTTCTTGCCGTAAGCGGATTGTCTTTACTGGTGAGCCATTGAGCTAAACCCAACCTGTTGCGCGGAGCGCCTTTTGGAAGCGGGCTAAGCGAATGCGGAACATCCGGCTTTTCTTCCTCTCCTTTGGAGAGCCAGCTACCCCGCTCAAATACATGCGTAGCACGAAACATATTCGCTGGATTGTCCATCATCACCGGCGTTGCGGTAGCCGGCGAGGTGGTAACAAGTTCATTATAGTATTTGTACGCACTATCATAACCAGGCAAGTCTTTTCCAGGAAAAGAATCACCGAAATGAAACCAATCGAATGTTACCAGGTTATTTTGTTTGCCTTTATCTGCGTTTGAATTACTGTAAGTAAAATACAAGTCGTGCCTGCCATCTACGGGCATGACATCGATGGTATGAATGGCCCAGCCATTGGATTGAGGGATAATAGTGGACCCTATGACGGGACCGGTAACACTATCTACATGAATTGTCCATTTGCCATCTTTAATACCTGAAGAGTAGCGGAAAGTGAGCTTGGTACTTCCGTCGAGGTTAATTTGGGGTAGCCTGCATTGAGCATCTTTTCTTAACGCAAGGTAAACTTCTGCCAATTCGCTGTTCACAAATTTATCTGCGTGATAAGAATACACAGCGGGTTGCCATGTTTTAACGAACGTCATAATTTCGTGGGATTTTTCTTTTGAGACATTCGCTGTAAGCCAGCTTTTTAACGACTCGAACTTTTTTTCATCGTCGGTATTAAATTCCCTTAAAACAGGATAGTCAAACGGCGTGTCTTCATCTCTTGTGTTGTTAAAGAAAGCCATGAACTTGTAATACTCCTCATGCTTGAAGGGATCGTAGGGATGACTATGACATTGTACACAGGCGAAAGTAGTTCCCAACAATGTTTCCCAGGTGGTATTCACCCGGTCAATAATAGCCGCGGTGCGAAATTCTTCGTTATCTGTTCCACCCTCATCATTGGTCATGCTGTTGCGGTTAAAAGCTGTGGCTATATATTGTTCATCGGTTGCATTGGGTAATAGATCACCTGCCAGCTGCTCCGTCAAAAACTGGTCATATGGCATGTCTTTATTGAACGCTTTAATCAGCCAGTCGCGGTACCGCCATATAGAACGATAGCCGTCTTTTTCATATCCTTTGCTATCGGCGTAGCGGGCAATATCAAGCCACATTGCCGTCCAGCGTTCTCCATATTGTGGTGATGCCAGCAAAGTATCTACCAGCCTTTCATATGCATCAGGATTTTGATCGTTCAAGAATTTCTCTGCAAGTCCCGGCGATGCCGGTACACCGGTAAGATCAAGGCTTACCCGTCGCAGCAATGTGGGTTTATCCGCCATTGGCGAAGGTGTTAATTTCTCCCCTTGTAACTTATTATAAATGAAACGGTCTACATCATTTTTAACCCAATCATTCCTTTTTGAAAGAAAGCTCCAGAAACCTGACGATGCGTCCGGCACTTCAACAGGCTTTACTGCAACATATGCCCAATGATCGCCCCACTGCGCCCCCTCCTTTATCCATTGGCTAAGCATATCGATTTCTTCCAGCGACAATGGATCGTGCTTGTATGGCATTCTTTCTTCGGGGTCTTTTGAAGTAAGCCGGCGAATCATCTCGCTCTTTTCGGGGTGACCGGGCACAATAGCGAGCTTACCACTTTCTGCTTTTGCCAGGGCTTCGGAGCGGAACAATACACTAAAACCGGATTCTCTTTTTACACCGCCGTGACAGCTGATACACTTCTTATTAAAAAGAGGCTTTACATCGGCGTTATAGTCTACCTTTTTGTGACTCATTAAACTTGTGGTAGCAATGAGGGCTGCAACCAGTACACCGGTAATAAACAATAATTTTTTATTGAGCTTAATTTTCATAATTGGAAAGCGCATTCGCACCAAATTTGAAGGTACGAAAATTAAAAAAGATAGCAGGGAAAGGTATGCTAAAAGACAAAAAAAACGCAAACGATTGATTTAAATAAAAAGGTTGTTTGTTGCAACAAAAGCTTTAAAATACAATTAAAGCGTTGCTTTTTAGCCTTTACGCAGGGCAGGAAATATACATATGATTTTGCCAGGCAAAGACCTGTCAATATAAACTCAGTATAAAAATATACAGGTAACATAACAACCGCAAGTTTGATCTTATACTGCACAGCTTCTTAACCTATTCCTGGTGTCCTTCCTATCGTTCTCCGGGGCACAAGCCGCAGTAACATTTCCTCATGTGCAACTGCAGCTTGTGCTTTTTTATTGTACTATTCAATAATGCAATAAGAACGGTAACAATACATCAATGGGATGGTTTTACAAGCAGGTTGTTGTTTTCTTCGCCAGGAAATCCGAACAGGAAAGAAATGCTTATTTCTTTCCTGCCGGTACCTGTATCAATTTATTTGACTTCCCTAATGGTGTTCGTGCAGAATGTCCCGAAGAATGACGGAATGATTTCATTTCTTCACTATCTTCTTTCTTTGCTTATCAATAATTACATAAATGATCCAGGCTAATGCAGGTATAGCCATCCATAGCCACCACCATGACGCAGTTGCATGATCCGGGAAAAGAATGGGGTCAGCATTGCCAAGGAGCACCATATTGGCCCAGTAAAAGGGTAATAGTTGTTCCTTTTCCCCATGCTCCATAAAATATAGTTTCGCTTTCCGGAGTGCATCATCCTTACGCATACCCGCAGCAAGATATTCGTTGAATTTATCCGATACTGCATATATCGTGGCTTCATCCGCCTTCCAGAGCGTGGCCGCAACAGACGGGATACCGGCAGTAGAAAAACCTCTCGCAAGACTATAAATGCCTTCGCCGGTAGCACTCCTGCCGGCATTGGTTTGGCAGGCGCTCAGCATGATCAACCGCGTTGCCGGACGGTTCAGCAGTTGTAATTCGGAAAGATGTATCACCGAATCCTGCATGTACAATATAGGTTCGAAGTCGGCGGTGTCGGCCTGGGCATGAGAGAATATATTGACGATGCTATAATCAGGAACCGCATGCATAAAATTTTGTTTGCTTGCTTTGCTGTTCATAAACAACATTGTTTCATCATAGTGAGAAGCCGACTTTTGAAGATATTGCGCAGAATGCTTTAACTCGGGTAAACCGAGATAGGGCTTGAATGCCACAGGTGCAAATCCAATGAATTTTCCTTTCGCTGCATGCGCATCCATTTTTTTCAGCAGGTACCTGGCCGAATATACGTAGCTGAACACATAATCATAAATAAGAAATCGCGCACCCCGGTCGTCGGTGCATAAAGTTTCAAAGGGCAGAAAAAAATTATCAAGACAAAGGATAACACGACCTGGAGGAAGTTGCAAAGGCTCGAAAAGATTTTTATATAAGGCGTGCGACAAAAAAGAAAACTGATCGTAATGACTATTTAACTGCTGTTTGTTGGAACAGTATCGCATAAAGTCAGTTACCTGGTTCATCGCCCCCGCATTCAACTTTTGCCTTACCATAATGACAGTATCCGGTAAAACAGAAAGCATAAATGCCACACTGTCTTCCACGAAGTAATGAATAAAAATTTCCTTATTACGCAAT
>DASUFG010000197.1:0-15946 GCA_036274715.1 Agriterribacter sp. | reverse complement strand
GCATTTGTTCCGGAAAAAATTTCCCGGTTTTGTCTTCTTGCAGCCAACAACATAAAAATTAACTATAGTACGCTAAATGCAAAACTCGATCCCAAGATCAGCACTTATGATGATTTCACTTTGTATACCTGGCAGATGGATAGCTCAGCTGCCTTTAAAAGTGAACCGTATATGCCTGCGCTCGGCGATGTAGGGGCCTCGGTTAGCGTTTCCACTATTCCTTCATGGAAAGCTGTTGCCGGATGGTACGGCGACCTTTCGTCAATAAAAACCGAGGATGACTTTGAAGTGAGAAGGGTGTTTGGAGAAATTTTTCCCAAGGGCACGACCGGATTAACTCAGAAAGCAAAAGCCCATATCATATATAACTATATTACGGGAAACATCCGTTATAGCTCTGTGGCGTTCAGACAGAGTGCATACGTACCGCAGAAGCCGTCCGTGACAATCAACACAGCGCTGGGTGATTGTAAGGACCTTTCCGCCCTTTTCGTATCGCTTGCAAAACTGGCAGGGATAAATGCAAACCTCGTATTGGTAAACACCCGCGACTACGGACAGAAAAGCATGATGCTACCATCGGTGGAATTTAACCATTGCATTGTAAAAAGTGCGCTGGATGGAAAGCCTTACTATATCGAACTCACCGATAATAACCTTCCTTTTGGAAGCCTTCCTTCCAACCTATTCCAGGCCACCTGTCTCGTAATTCCTTCGGGCTCGGGTGATACTGCCACTGTTCAGTTGGGTGAAATAAATGCAGTGAACCGCACAAAAGAAATACTAAAAAGAAAGGCATCGATATCCGTGGACGGCAATGATATTAAGCTAAAAGTACATGTTATTAAAACGGGTGCGCTAACTTCTTCGCCAAGAAACCAGTTTGCGATGCTGTCTGAGCAAAAGCAGATCGAAGAGATGGAAGAGAATTTAAGCAGCCGATATAAAAATCCGGTGAAGGTAACCGCCGTGTCATTCAAAGGGCTGGACGAAAAGATCGATTCCGTGAACTATACCTGCGATTATTTTGTACAAAATGAAGTGATGGAGGTGGGCGACATGAAAATGATCAAGATCCCATTTGAAGATATGGTAGCCACGGTTGATAACTTTTCTCTCGCAGAAAGGTCCTTCCCGGTTGAATACTGGAGTTACGAAGACGTGGATGAGTACGAGACCATGATCGATATAAATGCACCTCCAGGGAGCCACTTTATTGAATTACCCAAAGATGAAAAATTTACCTTTCCTGGCGGAACATACACTTTACAATATGTAAAAAAATCGATGGATAAACTTACCGTTATACGTAAAGCCTTACTGAAAAGGAATAATGTTCCGACTGCGGACTATGCTGCCATGAAAGACTTCCTAAACAAAATTGTAAAAGCAGAGTCGAAGTATATTGCTTTCAAAGAATAAGCCGCAATACACCAAATAGTATTCCTCACACGGAGTTGAGTATGTCATTCGTCGGGTGATTTTATTTTCATGAAGGGTTTTCTTTATCCTAGACTTTGGGAGAACCTTCAGATCGCTGTTTACATGATAACTGATCAACGCCGGATGCATGGCATGCACAACGATGTTGTGATACATGGGCCGTTAAAAAATGTTCAAAGAGATTTATAGTAGCTTGTATTATCTCAAAAAGATAATCGTGTTTTTTGCCTTATCGAAAAAACGAATAAACATCGCGGCGACAAAGGAGCTAAAACGGTCGTTTGGGGGTAAGCCGAAATATTGGGTTTCTACTCACTTACCTTCTCACTCAATTCCAGCCAGCGCAGTTCCTTTTCATCGAGCAGTTGTGTAATTGCTCCTATACGGTTTGATAACTGCTCCAATTCTTCGTAGGGAATGTTATTGCTGCTGAGTTTTAGGTGAATTTCCTTTCTTTCATTTTCCAACTCCTTTATTTCCTTCTCGAGTAATTCAAATTCCCTCTTTTCTTTAAAGGATGGTTTTCTTTTTTCAGGATTGACAGATGGACTTTCTATCTCGGCGAGTTTCCGTTTGCTCGTAGTGGTCTGCTGGTTATCTTTGGCTTCCTGTTCTTTCTTCCATATCCTGTATTGCGTGTAGTTTCCCGGGAAATCCCTTATTTGGCCGTTTCCTTCAAACACAAACAAATGATCCGCAAGCCTGTCCATAAAATAACGATCGTGCGAAACAATCAACAGGCAGCCCTTGAATTCGCTTAAAAAGTCTTCGAGTACCCCCAATGTCGGAAGGTCGAGATCATTGGTGGGCTCATCTAGGATGAGGAAATTGGGATTGTGGAATAGTATGGAAAGTAGCAATAACCGTTTCTTTTCGCCACCACTTAATTTCGAAATAAATGTGTATTGCTGATCGGGATCAAAAAGGAAAAGTTGTAAAAACTGCGCGGCGCTTAGCGACCCGCCATTCGCCAATGGAAAATTTTCAGCAATATTTTTTACATATTCTATTACACGTACATCCTCTTTTACTTCTAATCCCTGTTGTGAGTAATATCCAAAAATTATCGTTTCACCAATATTAACCTTCCCGCTGTCTGCTTTTTCGAGCCCTTGTAAAATATTCAGGAAAGTGGATTTACCCGCTCCATTTTTACCCACAATTCCTATACGTTCGCCTTTGGCAAAGGTATAGTCGAAGCCCTTAAGGATCGTATTGCTGCCGTAAGCCTTTGATACTTTCTTTAGTTCAGCGATCTTACCACCAAGCCGGTTCATTTTAACCTCGAGCTGCACCTGGTTATCGACCAGTTTTTGTTTGGCTTTCTTTTCTACATCGTCAAATGCATCAATGCGGCTTTTTGATTTGGTTGTTCTGGCTTTGGGTTGCTTTCTTATCCATTCCAGTTCTTTGCGGTAAAGATTCTTAGCTTTATCAATACTCGAAGCTTCCTGGTCTAACCTTGCTGCTTTTTTTTCTATGAAGTTTTCATAATCACCCTTGTAAATGTGCATATCGCTTCCATCCATCTCCCAAATCTCGTTACATACAGCATCTAAAAAATATCGGTCGTGGGTAACCAATAGCAGGGTCACTTTCTCCTGGTTCAGGTAGTGCTCCAGCCATTCTACTGTTTCAATATCCAGGTGATTGGTGGGTTCGTCCATGATGAGCAAAACGTGCTTGTGTTCGAAACCGATATCAATTAATGTTCTTGCGAGTGCTACCCGTTTGCGTTGACCTCCCGAAAGTGTCCCCGCCATTTGATGAAACTGGTGGATGTTAAGTTTACCCAAGATCTGTTTCACCTTGCTGTCGAAGTCCCAGGCATTAAGTTCATCCATTTTAATAATAGCTCCGCCTAATAGTGTTTCATCGGCACTATCACTGGCAGCCTCATACGCCTTGATGGCATTGATGACGGGGTGGTTATGGTGAAAAATATTGTCGAGCACCGACAGGTCGTCGATAAATTCAGGTTCTTGTTCAAATAACGCAACCGTTACGTCTTTGTGTACCCATAACTTTCCATCTTCAGGTGTTTCCTTGCCGGCAATAATTTTAAGTAAGGTGGATTTTCCAGACCCATTACGGGCTACTAAAGCTATTTTGTCGCCTTCTTCAATGTGAAAAACAAGATTTTTAAAGAGGGGTTTTATTCCGTAAGATTTTCCTAATTCTTCAGCAGAAACATAATGCATCCGGCAAAGATAAATAAGAGTTGCAGAGAATACGCAGCTTAGCTTTCCCTTTTCAGCAATTAAAAATTTCTGCTTCCTATGCCAACACCATTTACTACATTTCTCAAACCGCCATTTAAGAAAGTTTTAATATTTTCAACACTTTCTTTTAAAAGCCGTTCCCTCGCTTCTTTTGTAGCCCATGCAATATGTGGCGTTATGATACAATTGGGTGCACTTATGAGTGGGTTTTGCATTGAAGGTGGTTCCAACGATAGCACATCAAGGGCGGCGCCAGCAATTTGATTCGATTGCAATGCAATAGCGAGATCGTTTTCATTGATTAAGCCCCCCCGTGCAGTATTAATGATATATGCCGCAGGCTTCATCAGTTTCAAAAGGCTAAGGTTTACCATTTGGTTTGTAGCTTCTGTTAGTGGACAATGCAGGCTGATAAAATCTGCCTGTTTAAAACAATCTTCTTTATTCGCAAATGCTATTCCAGGTATATTATAGTGTTCGGGATTTCGTACGTTGGCAATAATATTCATCCCAAAAGCCAGTCCAATCCGGGCAACCGCAGCACCGATTTGCCCTAACCCAATGAGTCCAAGTGTTTTTCCCTGCAATTCAAACAGTCCTTCGTGACCAAAACAAAAATCCTTGCTTTTTGTCCATTCCCCATTGTGAACGTCATCCGATCGCCTGTGAACACCATAGGTTAATTCAAGAATAAGGGCCCAGGTTAGCTGGGCAACAGATTGTGTGCTATATCCCGGAACATTGCATACGGGGATATTTTTTTTAGCGGCCGCCTGGATGTCAATATTGTCATAACCGGTAGCCAATTCACCGATATATTGCAAGTTGGGTGATGCATTAACTACGTCAGCCGGAACTTTTGCTTTATTAGTGAGTACAATTTCAGCCACTGAACAACGCTTCAATACCTCTTCGGGAGATGATCTTTCGTGAACCGTAAGTGCTCCGACGGCTTCAAGGTCTGACCAACTTAAATCCCCGGGATTAAGGGTATAGCCATCAAGTATTACAATATTCATACTTATAATTTATTGTATCTTAGTTGCCCCGAAAATAAGCAGGATTACTCTAACCTTTTTATAAAAATGAAGAAAAATAAACGTTATCCAGGAAGAGTTGTACTTATCATTATTCTTGTTATTTTGCTATTGCCTGTTCTTATCGGTAAGACCTATTTGTATAAAGCAATTGCCTACAATTTTGCAGGCATTGATGATTATACCATTTTCCTCAATCGCACTGTATCTTCCGTACATCCTGTTCCATGGGAGGTTGCGCCTGATTTTGGAAAAGTAACTGTTCCGGATACATTAGAAAATTATCTTGTCGGGCTGAAGTCTATTGGACTGCTTGTAATACAAAACAGGGAAATTATCTTGGAAAAATACTGGAGAGGTTATAATGATAGTTCATTGTCCAATTCGTTCTCCATGGCAAAAAGTATTTCAAGCCTGCTGATTGGTGCAGCTATACATGAAGGTAAAATAAGTTCCGTAAACGACCCGGTCGGCAAATACCTTCCCGAGTTTGCGGAAGGCAAAAAAGCTGAGGTTAAAATTGTTGATTTGCTTACGATGAGCAGTGGGACCGATTGGAATGAAAGTTATGCCAACCCCTTTTCGGAAACTACTGAATTGTATTACGGTACCGATATTTATAAAACGGCAATTAGCGTAAACATGATCAAAACACCGGGAACTTATCATTTTTATAAAAGTGGTGATACGCAACTACTGGGACTAATTGTCGAAAAAGCCACAGGAAAGTCTTTAAGTGATTATGCAGCAGAGAAATTGTGGAAGCCACTCGGGGCCGAACATAGCGCATTATGGAGTCTGGATAAAAAAGATGGGAATGAAAAAGCATATTGTTGTTTTAACAGCAATGCCCGCGACTTTGCCCGCATTGGACAACTGATGTTGGATAGTGGAAAAGTAAATGGTGTTGCCATCATTGACAGCGCTTATTTCAGGGCATCAGTAACACCTTGCTTAATTAAGGATGAAAATAATATTCCCTGTAACTATTATGGTTACCAGTGGTGGATTATTCCGGAACAACAGAATATTTTTTATGCGCGTGGTATCTTAGGACAATACATCATATGCATACCCGGTAAAAACATGGTTATTGTCCGTTTGGGCGAGGAAAGAGATGACAAGATCAACAATGTTCCCATAGAAGTGAATAAATTAATAGCGTGGGGATTAAGCATTAATTAAGCGGAATGTTTTGGATTTGGTATACCATTCACCGAATGACTCCCGGTAATCTTTATTCCTTTTACCTTTGTTTTTCAACCAATCAATTTCAATAATGGCCAGAATTGTTTTCATTACCGGGGCTACATCAGGAATTGGTGAAGCATGCGCATTACAATTTGCAGAAGCAGGCTGTGATATCATCATCACCGGGCGCCGGGAAACCAGGCTTTCCCAATTAAAAGAGAACATAGAAACGCAATTCCCAGTTCGCGTTCTGGCGCTTTGTTTTGATGTAAGTGATCGGGGTGCTGTTTTTAACACCATTAATTCTATTCCTCCCAATTGGCAACATATTAACATATTGATCAACAATGCGGGACTGGCATTGGGCCGAGATTTTTTTGATGAAGCGGATATTGATGAATGGGATACAATGGTAGACACAAATGTGAAAGGCGTGTTATATGTTACAAAAGCGGTTCTACCCTTTATGATTTCTCAGAATAAGGGGCATATTATTAATATGGGTTCTGTAGCGGGTAAAGAAGTATATGAACGGGGTAATGTGTATTGTGCCACTAAATTTGCGGTGGAAGCTGTTAGCAAGAGCATGCGTATAGACTTGCTGAGGCATAACATTAAGGTTACCGCTATTCACCCGGGCGCAGTGGAGACTGAATTTTCATTAGTGCGATTTAAGGGTGATGAAACAAAAGCCAAAGAAGTATATAATGGATTTATACCGTTGACAGCCATGGATGTCGCCGATGTTATATATTATTGCACCACCCTTCCTGAACATGTTTGCATAAACGACCTCGTTATTTGTCCCACGCAGCAGGCCGATGCCATTTATTTTAATAAAAAATAATTTAGGCAACATATTTGCGTTTTGTAGTAAACGGACGAACTGAAAACTCTCCTGTTTAAAATTGTGTTGACAACCGCGAGCAAAGCATACAATCAAAATAATGGGGGCGATCAATCCATAACCTATAAAACATTAAAAAATGAAAAAGTCATTTCTTTCGATTATTGTAGGCTTCTTACCCCTGCTTTTTAGTTTTTCTTTATTTGCGCAATCGGACAGAACTATTCTTGTCAGCCCATGTGACAATCAATCTATTCAGAAGCAGGCAGACAGTGTTAAGCATGCACTCGCCGATGGCGGTTTCTCGGTGTTGCGTGAAGCTTCAATTACCATGGAGAGTGAATATGAAATCCCTATTATTGTTCCGATGAATGAAGGTTCCTGGTATCAGTTTGTTTTTATAGGTGATGTTAAATCTAATATTTATGAAGTAAGAATGTACGACTATAACGAAAAACAGGTAGTGTATCAGAAAAAAAAATGCAGTGATGCAGATGGAAACGTTATTAGCTATTGCTATATGCCCAAAATGTCGGAATACCATATGATAAAACCGGTTCAGGTTAACAGTGGTCAGAAGAAAAATTTGTGTGGTTACGTGATGTTATTTAAGAAAATGGAAACAACTGCCAAGGCTTCAAAATAATTGAATATTTGAAGTACTTGAATGGGGGCACCATATTACATTTTTTATTGATCGATATTTGAAAATGCGAAAGGGGTTAGCTAAACAGTAAACCCCTTTCGCATTTTATTTTATCCTGCATTTAAACTATCCTTTATTGTCTTTCTTCATTTTGGATTTTGGTAGCACGGGTTTAGATGCGTCCTTTTTTTCTTTCGTTAATGATTCTGCTAATTTAACCGCCTCGTATGCATTTACAATACCGGCTGACCTGCTTAATTCAGACATGCTCACCTCTTCATCGGTTCCGGGTTTATTCACTTTTACCCCGGTAGGTAAATGCGTCGAAGATTTTTCTATAACAGATTTTACCTGTTTTGCGGTAAGGTCTGGATAATATGACATCAGTAACGCTGCAAGGCCCGCTACCACCGGGCTGGCCATACTTGTTCCCTGCAGGTTTCCATATTGATTACCCCCAGGCAAAGTGGAATAGATTTTTACCCCTGGTGCAAAAACATCTACATCCTTTTTCCCATAATTAGAAAAAGATCCAATTAACCCGCCTGCGGCAGGATCACCGCTTGCACCAACCGTAATCCAGTTATCAACTACTATTGTGCTGTCGTTTTTGAAGTGGGGATTGGGGAAGTTATCGCTAATATCAATGTCTTTAGCATCATTGCCCGCTGCATGAACCAGCAATACTCCCTTAGACTGAGCATATTGTACTGCATCATCTACCCATTGCTTTTGTGGTGATATGCTTTTTCCAAAACTCATATTGATGACTTTGGCTCCATTGTCAACCGCATAACGGATGGCATTCGCGATATCCTTATCATGTTCATCCCCATCAGGCACTGCTCTTAACATCATAACGCGCACATTGTCAGCAACACCATTCATGCCTATGTCATTATTGCGCACTGCAGCTATTATTCCGGCCACATGTGTTCCATGCATTGGAGTTCCTGCCATTACATCGTTATTTCCATAATCACGGTCATTAATATCGTCATACTTATCCTTAACAACTTCGCCGCGATAATCTTTCGGTTCTTTTACAACAGCTTCTGCTTTTGATTTTTCTCCGTTGTAAAACTCAGCAGTCATTTCAAGCAGCCTTTTATTAGTCATCTCACTGGCCTGAAAGCCAAGAAATAACGCCATAATCGTACTTTTTGCTTTGCTTTCATCCGCAGATGTTGGCTTGAATTTTTGCAAATCATCGCCATTATATTCTTCCTTTTTTAAGCTTACCTGCAGCAAGCTATCAGCCCAAGGCATCTTCTCCACTATGTTTTTCAAAAACATCACGTTCATAGAAGCCTCTTTGGCATCGCCTTCTATGAGGTCCTTTACCTTTTTGTACATCCTGATTTCATCCAATTCGTCGCCTTTGGCACTATCTTCATCCGGTATAACATTTCCGAATTTCTTTTTTAGATCATAGTAGACCCTTGCCGCTTCATATGAATCTTTATTTACATTCCTGCCATCTTTTCCACCCAAAAAATTCCAACCATATATATCATCGATATAGCCGTTATTGTCATCATCAATCCCATTTCCTGGTATTTCTCCGGGGTTATGCCATAGAACCGATTTCAGATCTTCATGGGTGGTGTCTATGCCGGAATCAATTACCGCTACCACCACAGGAACGCTTTTCTTTCCTTTCAACAATTCAGCATAGGTTTTTTCTACGTCTATTCCATAATAGCCATCGTTTTTCAGGTCAAGCATATGCCATCCCCTGGGTACATCTTTAACAGCGGTTTGAGCAATACCACTATATAAAAGCGTGATGCCCAAAATGACAACTAAGAAAGTTCTCTTCATGTATTAATGGTTTTGAATGGTAAAATTGATTATTTTTTTTTAAATAGCAATTTCTGTCGCACAATTTAACGTGTACAGTTGCAGTACAGACGCCTAAAAAAAATGTCAGGGCTGCTTTACCCTGACATTTTACATGAATCTTAACTATTTTATTGGTATACGTGAATCTGAATCTCACCACCCATGACACCTGTACCTGCTTTCTTTGTTGTGGTATTTATATGTATCTGCCCGTCTTTCACTCCAAGTTCCTGCAAATAGCTTGCGATAATACTTACCTGTTTTGCAGAACTATGATCATCGGCCCCGCTTATCTCAATCGTTGAACCGGAACGATTCCTCATCTGGTCAACCAACTGCAGTAAAACATTGAACTCCCTGTTCGACAAAACCTCACTGTTTGCGTCAAACTTTATAATGGAGGAGGACGTTGTAAACTCTTTTTCTTCAATGGTTGAATTATCTACAGCGTAGATATCGCTGATTTCATTTGTTACAATAGGGCAACCGCCATTTTCCCCGCTACCTTTTTCGGACGGACACCGATCTTCTTCGTCGTTTATACCATCCGCATCGCTATCCGGCACCGGGCAACCTTCAAACCGTGCAACACCAGCTATAGAAGGACATTTATCTTCAAAATTAAACATGCCATCTGCATCCGTATCTGCAAATTGCATATCGGCAGCGTTTACCTGATCCAGAACCTGGATGTTTTGTTTGTCGCTTAATGGAGTAAATGAAGAAGATACATCCACGGTAGAGATTATTAATGCCTCCTCAGTAGCTAACGAGTTTTTGACTTCCGGTGAAACCATTGCTGTTTTTACAAAAGGATTTGGTGTACTGATATGAACCACATCCCGGAATTCGCTTGTCTGTATATTTATTGTATTTGCGGTAGCCTTAACTTTTGCTAACGCATGATACGATATGCTTTTACTTACAGCTGTTGAAGAAGCTACCTTTTCCTGAACCTCAAATGCATCTTTGTTTAAGCTGTACAACTGATCGGAAGAAAACAAAGGGTCAGACAATTCGCCTGTATAGAAATTATCTTTTTCCACGATGTAAGAACTGCCCATATTCATAATATCACTATCTACCAGGCTTTGGGCACTATAATCGTACAGGATCAGGGCAGACAGAAGTACGGCATCTATCTTTCTCATAAAATTCATTTTTAAAGTTTACAAAGGGCGGATAGGATTAATTTATTATATAACGGGAAAACACTAAGTCAAATTGTAAAACTACTTAGTTTTTCATCGGGGATATTGCGTGTTTCATCGAATCTGGCTCCTTTATAACAGGAGTTTGAAATGGGCTTTGATCTGAATTAATCGAAAACGATGGAACGAATATTGGTGGAGAATCACAGGAGGGATTGATATTGCAAACATATAAAAAGCTGTTGTGAAATGCAATGCTTTCGATAGGATATTACCGAATGATAAAACGAATCTGCTCAACATAAAAAAACGCTTCCAGATGAGGAAGCGCTTTTTTTAGATATCCGTTACAGTCAGTACTTGACTTTGAAAGCCACCCTTCTGTTCTTAGACCTGCCTTCCTCGGTGTTGTTATCGGCAATTGGGTGCGCTGAACCGAAACCTGATGCCGTAAGGCGAGCGGAGTCTATTCCTTTTTTAACCAGGTAGGTTTTGATTGCAAGCGCACGTCTTCCCGAAAGTACCTGGTTATGACGTACAGACCCGGTATTGTCGGTATGTCCTTCAATATCTAATTTTAGGTCTTTGTTGGCTTGGAGTATAGATGCCAGTTTATCCAATGCTTTGTATGAGGATGTTTTTATGTTGTCGCTGTTTACATCAAACAAGATACTACGTGCGGCTTTATTAATATCCTCAAGCATATCGTTTGCAATATGAGGACAACCATTATTTTGTTCTGATCCGGCACTCATCGGGCATTTATCGTCCGCATCTCTAATTCCATCACCATCTGTATCGGTTACCGGGCACCCGCCATTTTGGCCATTACCAACCATATTAGGGCATTTATCTTCTTCATCGTTAATACCATCGCCATCAATATCCGGTACGGGGCAGCCTCCGTATTTGGAATTACCGGTAGAATCAGGGCATTTGTCCTGCTCATCGGCAATGCCATCACTGTCTCTATCGGGAAGCGGGCATCCAACAAGTTCACCAACCCCCCGGGTATCAGGGCATTTATCAATCAAATCGGGTATTCCATCATCATCCGTATCCGGACAACCATGTGTGGCGGCAGTTCCCGGTAAGGCAGGACACCGGTCGGATTGATCTGGTACTCCATCTCCATCATTGTCTTTTTCTTCTGCCTTACTCTTAGCTGTTTTTGCTGGAGTTAACCATACCACTACGGTGCCTCCCCAAACCTGGTGCTTAAAGGAGCCACTATATTCAGCGGTATAGAAGTCGGACATACCTCTGCTGTAATTCGCGGTTAACATGACACGCTTATTAAACTCCAGACCTGCTACAGCATTTACGCCCCAATCTATTTTTTTGTACTTATTCACTAAATCGCCTGTAGGTAATTTATCGTTGGACGCGCTGTGTTCGCCTGATGCGTTCACTATTTCATACGAAGTTTTACTGTTCAATTGAAAGGCAACATAAGGACCACCGCCCACAATAAATCTTACTTTGGAAGAAAGAGGTAACTTGTATATTAGATTTAAGGGTAAGCCGATATAGTTGATTTTCCAGGAGGCGTTGATTGCGGAAGTGTCATCCACAAATGATTTCACTGAATCATAAGACTTAGCGAACATCCGACCTTTATTGGTATACTGTAAAGCGGCCTCTATCGCCCAATGGTTTTTTTTATCTATGTTTAGTTCAGAAAAAACACCTGCATGAAAGCCGCCACGAGGAGAATAATATCCTTCGTATTGTTGATTCCAGTTTTGAAGATCATTTTTTTCAATAACAGTAGCGTTGTGTGCCCCAACTCCCACACCCCATTTAACCTGGGCATGTAATATGGTAAAAAACAAAAGATGTAAAGCTATGAGTAAAGATGTCTTTTTCATACAGACAGGTTATTTCCAAAGGATGAATTGAATAGATGCAGATTATAACGTGCATTTCTGTATAATATTATTGGGGTTCAGGTAGTTCCACTACAGTATCGAAAATTTGGAGGGAATTCAGTATACCCGAGGGGAAATGGTTTGGTTTAGAACTCTGTTTCGGTAATTAGGGGCCAATTTTTTCAGGTGGGTTATTGAATTAAACAACTAGGTAAATGCGGGGCCTTTCACCAAAGTTTTTGCCTTCCGCTATCGCTCTAATATGGTATAATTTTTACAAAATTTATAGCTGTACACCAAAAAAAGATATTCACGTTTCACGGGAAACATGTGCATAACCCCCTAATTTAGAGTATTGTTAACAAAGAACCTGTTAAATCGTAAATGTAATTCCTTGTGCTAATGGAAGTTTGGAAGACCAATTGATGGTGTTGGTTTGCCTGCGCATATAATTTTTCCAGGCATCGCTGCCACTTTCTCTTCCACCGCCGGTCTCTTTTTCGCCCCCGAATGCACCGCCGATTTCCGCTCCACTTGTTCCAATATTTACATTGGCTATGCCGCAGTCGCTGCCAGCGGCAGACAAAAAAAGTTCTGCCTCTCTTAAATTGACCGTCATGATAGAGGAAGACAGCCCCTGGAGAACATTATTTTGCATGGCAATGGCTTCATGGATGCTTTTATATTTCATTAAATACAGAATTGGAGCAAAAGTTTCCTGTTGAACAATAGAGTAATGTGGTAAAACCTCGGCTATGCAGGGTTTTACGTAACAACCACTTTTATAAGTATCTCCTTCTAATTTACCTCCTTCAATGATAAATACCCCTCCCTCCTGCTCGCATTTTTCGATAGCCTCCAGGTAGTTCTTTACAGCGACGGTGTCTATGAGCGGACCCACATGATTCTCCTCCTTCAGGGGGTCTCCAATCCTGAGTTGCTGATAGGCTTTTACTATTTTTTCCTTGAAAGAATCATATATATCCTCATGAATAATAAGTCGCCTGGTACTCGTACAACGCTGACCCGCGGTGCCTGCGGCTCCAAATACACTGGCGATTACAGCAATATCAATATCTGCATCTTTTGAGATGATAATCGAATTATTTCCTCCTAACTCAAGAAGGCTTCTCCCTAACCGGGCGGCCACTTTAGTCGCGACTGCTTTGCCCATTTGCGTTGAACCGGTTGCGGAAATCAGGTTTATCCTGGTATCGGCAGCCATTTTTTCTCCAATATATTTATCTCCAACCAGGAGACAGCTAACTCCTTCAGGCACATTACTTTGCTTAAGTACGTCTGAAATTAAATTTTGACATGCGATGGCGCATAAAGGTGTTTTTTCGGAAGGCTTCCAAATACATGTATTTCCACATATCCAGGCCAACATAGCATTCCAGCTCCAAACCGCAACGGGAAAATTAAAAGCGGAAATAATACCTACTACTCCCAGCGGGTGCCATTGCTCGTACATCCGATGTCCTGGTCTTTCGCTATGCATCGTTAATCCGTATAATTGGCGTGATAACCCTACTGCAAAATCACATATGTCAATCATTTCCTGCACTTCTCCCATGCCCTCTTGCAGGCTTTTGCCCATCTCGTAAGAAACCAATTGCCCCAATGCCTCTTTATGTCTCCTCAATTCGTCTCCAATCTGTCTCACCACCTCTCCTCTTTTTGGCGCTGGCCAGGTTCTCCATTCTAAAAATGCCTCGCCGGCTTTTCTTACAACTGTTTCAAAACCTGCATTATCCGCCATGTATACACTCGCAATCAATGTACCATCGGTTGGTGAAAATGAAGGGATGATACGTCCCGATGAACCAATGTTGAATTGACCCGTAGAAACGCCCTGGTTGACCGAACTGATCCTGAGTTTTTCAATAAAAGTGCTCATAGTATCGCAATTTTCTGCAATATACATATAAAGACATGTACAGGAATGCCGGGGAGTTGGAAGCGAGATCGATATTAAAGTTGCGGTGACTTTTAGCATTATTGAGTAAACCAAATCATCGTCATAATTGATGAATAATTCAATTGATTAAATCGATGTTGATTACCCTATGATACAAAGCGATTGAAGTTCGGGACTAATCAGCCAAAAAATTATGTACTTCCATCAATTTTTGCATCCTTTACATCGTCAATGGCATTCCATCCTAAAATGATCAACCTGTAGTAATAACTTTTTTGCACCAGGAATACTTTCTCCACTCCCCATATCACTCTGAACTACCACCAGGATTTTAATCAGGTTCCAAACTTCTATGAAACCGTGTATTGTTAACTTGATTAAATCAAAGAAAATGAGAACTTTTTTGAATACGCGGCTTAGTTCATTGATTATTGCTTTCTTGTTGATATTGGCAGAGTTTCCTGCGGTAGCCGGTTACGATATCGCACGCCCGGCGCAGTTTAACCTCAGGGAGTTTGTAAAGGCATCACTTAATTTCTTAAGTGGAAACACCCATAAAGCAAATGCTATAATCACTAATCTCGAAGCAAAGAAAACCGATATGGTTTGCGTTTGTGAGATCATGGAATTAGAGAATAATAATGTACATGTTTCCGACATCGCGGTTTTGGCGGAAAAAACAAGCTATGGGGACATTGCAGGAGAATATAAGGCGGCGGAAAGGCTAGTAAAAAAAGAAAAGAAACAAATGAAGTCCGAATTTTACGATCATATTAAGGTGAACTCCAGGATTGCCGTTGCCACTGATTGCGTGAGTCTGTATATGAAATTAAGACAGGAAACCACTGGTCTTCAATTGTACGACATACTTGATGCAGACATGAGAACGCATAAATAAAAAGAGAACGCGCTTTACGGAAATCATGACGCTACTCTCAATATTGTTCACTTTCATTTGGGAAATCTTTATTCTTTACGTCATTTATATAATGCTGAACCGCGCCAGTGATCGTTTCATTTAAATTGAGATATTGTCTCAAAAAACGTGGCTTAAACTCAGTTGTAATACCTAACATATCATGCATTACCAACACTTGCCCATCACAATGTCTCCCTGCTCCAATCCCAATAGTAGGAATGTGCAGGCTTGCACTTACGCTCTTGGCCAGAACGGCCGGTATTTTTTCGAGTACAATGGAAAAGCACCCGGCTTCTTCAAGGAGGCGGGCGTCTCTCTGGAGCTTTTCGGCTTCCGCTTCCTCTTTCGCCCTTACAGTGTAAGTACCAAATTTATAAATCGATTGAGGAGTTAATCCCAGATGCCCCATTACGGGAACGCCAGCCGATAAAATTCGTTTAACAGATTCAATGACTTCTTCTCCTCCCTCGAGTTTTACGGCATGAGCCCCTGTTTCTTTCATTATGCGGATAGTCGAGTGAAGCGCTTCTTTCGAATTGCCCTGGTAAGCACCGAATGGAAGATCAACCACTACCAGGCACCGGTTGGCACCCCTTACTACGGAAGCCGCATGATAGATCATCTGGTCAAGTGTTACAGGCAGCGTAGTTTCGTGACCGGCCATTACATTACTGGCAGAGTCTCCTACCAATAAAATGTCTATACCTGCCTGGTCGAATGTTTTGGCAAATGAATAATCATATGCCGTAAGCATTGCTATCTTTTCGCCACTGGTTTTCATTTTCTGGAGGGTATCGGTAGTAATCCTCCTAATTTCTTTATTTACACTCATAAGGAATTAAATGTTATTATT
>DASUFG010000196.1:0-6589 GCA_036274715.1 Agriterribacter sp. | reverse complement strand
GTAACGAAATTCTTGCATCGGTTCTGAAATAGGCCGGTACCGTTTCGCTGAACGGTTTTGACTCATCCAGCAAAGGTTCTCTTGAACCCGTTACCGGTGCGGCCAACAGGGGTGTGATTGGAACACCGCCATTGTACAACATTTTACCTCCAACACTAAAGGTCATTTCTTTTTTCCATCTCCATTCGTGGCCGGCAGTAAGCGATCCCAATGTACGGCTATTGTATTGCGTGTTATATGTTCTGCCATTGAGGGGCTGGTATGTGGAATTGTAAAATGAAAACCCTGCCAATCCGAACCATCCTTTTGAAAAAAAATGCTCTATCGTTATATCCACACCCTTATTCGTTCCATTTCCTTTGCTTACCAGCGCTTCATCGGCATACCCTTCTGTCATATTCAGTAGCCAGAAGGTCCGGCTCGTATCGTTTACAACGGGTACTTTTGAGAGTTTCTGCAGGTATACTTCCGCATGCAGCCGCCATCCCTTCCCCAACAGCGCATCATATGCAGCAATGAAGTGAACCGAATGCATAAGATCAAGATGGAGATTAGGCAGGCTGTTGTCGGGCGCTCTGTAAAAATAAGAACCAATGGGAATGGTTTTGCCATACAATCCTGTTGCAAAACTGATGCTGTGATTGCGGTGAATTTTATACTGTACACTTACGCGCGGCTCAAGCGAACTTGTTTTATTCAACGCAAGATACAGGAAAGTCAGTCCCGCGTTGATGGTGATTTTTCCGGCGGGTTTCCAGCTCAGTTGTGTATAAGGTTGCCATTGCCAGGTATATCCATCGCCATCTATTATATTGTTTACGTAAACGGCATTATCAAAATCATACTGGCTCTGTGTTAGCGCATACCTGGTGCGGTTTACAAAAGCCCCGGTTTTCCAGGTGAGAGTTGCGGCTGGTTTTGTACTATAGTATACAGCAAAGGCCAAGCGATCATTTTTGTACAATTCGTCATTTACGGTAAAGGGCACTTTAGCGGTGTTGAGGGTATCATCAACATAACTCACCTTTTGTCCCATTGCAGCAACCGAAATTTTTAAAAGACCTGTTTTTCCCAGCTGCACACTATGCCCGATGCCCAGGGCGCCCATATTGGTTTTAAAATTGTAGCCGGTATAATCATCATACTGTTTCCAATCATCCGGGTTTTCTATGGCGGAATACACTTCTTTGCTTAAGCCGCCAATGGACCATATATTAAATACTGATCGCTTATTTTTTGAAAGAAAACTGAGGTTGAAGGAAAGATCCTGGAAGGTATTGGTTTCACGTTCGTCTGTTAGATGGAATCCCAGTGCACCTAAAATGCCCAGGGTAGAATAGCGGTAATTGACGAGGTAAGAACTCCTGCCTTTTTTGATCGGGCCTTCCGTAGAAAGGTCAATGCCAATGAGGCTAGCTTTGAAAGTATATTGATGCTTGTCGGTATTGCCATGCCGGAAACGCATATCAAAAACACCAGAAAGTGCATCGCCATATTCGGCAGGAAAGCCTCCGCTGGAGAAATCAGAATTATCGAGCATGCTGCTGCTGAATATCGTTATGCCTCCTCCTGTTGAACCTTTACGCGCAAAATGGTTGGGATTGGGAATGTCTATTCCTTCGAGCCGCCATAGCATGGTTGCCGAAGAATTGCCCCTGATCACGATATCATTCCTGGCATCCCCGGTGGGTTGAACGCCTGGAAAACTCACTGCCATCCGGCTGGGGTCGTTTACGCTGGCCGCATACCGCTGCGTTTCTTCGGGTGTAAATGAACGGGTACTCACCACCGCAAGTTTGTTCACAGGTTGCTTGGGATTGGGGGTTGCTTTAATCACTATTTCCGACTGCTCGGCATAATGCTGTTCCATTTCAATAACGAGCTCCAGTTCTTTTGCGCTGGTGATGATAATATTATCGGTAACAAATGCATCGTACCCGCTGTAGGAACATTGAACACTTCTTCGGCCCACCGGAACATTTACTAAAATAAAGTTTCCTTCTTCATTCGTCATGGCGGCAAGCTGCAGGTTATCGTCCTTAATGGAAATACTGGCGCCTGCCAGGGGGCGGCGGGAGTCTTTGTCAAGTACCGTGCCTTTAATTGTGCCGGTAATATTTTGCCCATTGGCGGCGGTATAACAGCTCATGCCGATCATACAACAAAAGCAGCCCTTAATGAACATTGGAGCGGGTTTGCAGGTAATATACAAAATACTTTATTGGATACAGGAGTTAGTTATTAAATAGCGGTAATTAATTATTGCACAGGAGTATTTGGTTGGTGAATAACCGAAGATCGATCAATGCTGTTGGTTTTAAGCGCGTGATTCCTGCCCAAAATTAATGGCACGATTTCGAATCATATGAAAGGTCGGTAAGAGCAACCCCTTTTTTTATCAAGAAAAGGAGGCCCATCAATAAACAAGGTCTCTTTCAGTGTTAATAGAGAAGACTGTCAATATTTTTTAGTTGTATGGTAATTCCGGAACTTTGAGGACGAAGCAGAACTTCTTTTTTAAGTACAATTCTAAGGAGAAATTGAAAACCAGTCTAATGCCCGATACAATTATTGAAGAGCAGGATTTTAATGGCATCACTTTTACCGCCGAAACCTTTGCTAAGGCCAATTATGAAAATTGCAATTTCGTGAATTGCATATTGCCGCAACTGGATCTGTCCGGTATTCATTTTACAGAATGCACATTCGATAATTGCGATCTCAGCATGGCGGTATTAAGCAATACTGCACTAAAAGATATAAGGTTCGAAAACTGTAAATTGCTGGGAGTGGATTTCAGCTCCTGCGAAACATTTTTGCTATCATTTGCGTTTGAAAATTGCCTGTTAAACATGGCATCTTTTTATCAACTCAAATTAAAGGGTACACGTTTCAAAAACTGTAATCTACAGGAAGTTGATTTTTCCGGCGCTGATTTAAGCCAGGCTATTTTCCATAACTGCGGGCTGGCAATGGCGAAATTTGAGAATACCATTTTAGAGAGGGCTGATTTTAGAACATCCTATAATTATTCAATAGACCCTGAAATGAATAAGATAAAAAAAGCTAAGTTTTCATTGGTGGGTGTAGTTGGACTGCTGGATAAGTATGATCTTGTAGTGGAGTGATTCCTGGTTTGAGGGTATTATCCTGCGTTGGGGTAATGGCTCCAATAGGGTAAAATCTACCAAACCTTTGTTGTTTCCGGGAAAGCCTTTTTTTGCTCTACCCATCCTTGAGCTATTGCTTTGTTCCGTAGCAAAACTAACACTGATAGGCGCTGCAACACAGTTGAAAAACTGAGTGCCTCATTATTAATGGCTCACATATTCGATATAGAGTTTTTCCAGTTGCTTCTGCGAAACCGTTGCATTATGCACAATGAGCCTGTATTTGAGACGCCATCCATTGGGTGATAGGAGTAATGGAATGCGGCCGGGGTAAGGAATATTTTGCATACTTGTTTCATTGCGTAGTATCCATAGTTGTTCCGGGGCGGGGAAAGGCTCCTTACAAAAAAGCGCCATACCCGAACCGGGTGATGTATTTGCATTAAAAGAACCCGTAAAATCCATCCAGGCTCCTGCAGTAACTGCAGTATCCTGAGGGATAACGGGCGTTCTCCGCGATGTAAAATGCATATCGACGGGCAATTTTAACCGTATACAAAAGCCGCCGTATCCTTTAATGTCATCCGAACCGCCCAGGGCCAAACTATCTACCAGGGGTGAGAGCGATATATCAAAATCGATGATACGATAGCCAGCTTCGGATGGGGATACCGTGATCACCGTGTTTTCACCGAGGATATCTATGGGTTGAGCCCCGCCAGTTTTGTATTTCCATACCATAACTGAATGAATACTTGCCCCGCTGCCTGTTTGGCTGCTACTGATTTTCACGGGCACAAAAGAAATATTTTCAGACATCCATCCATCTGCTATTTTTTGATTGCGCCAAACAATTTGATGCCATGCCCAAAATATGCCCCGATGATAGGGGTGATCTTCCGGGCCGTCTTCGGTAAGTACATTCCCTTCCAAATCGTATAGCGGGTGAACATAGCCCGCTCTTTCATATTGCCCCTTAATCGATTTTGGCTGCACCTGGAAGAACAGCACTTTATGGTGTTGCTCTGTTATCTCAATGCCATCTTTGGATTCATTGATAACAAACCTATTTTCTTTATTCACGCATGCGTTAATGTATAAGCAACAAAACAATATGGCTTTGGATGAACGCATAACTATGAAAAGCGTATTAAAATGAGGATTCCATTTGTGTCCATAAAAATTAAATTGAACTGCGCACTGTGTTTAGCATCAATGAACCAGGATGATAAAATAATTTTTATCGGTTACGGATGTTTAACCCAAAAAGATAGCTCCGTGTCTTTATTCAACAGCACCTGCTTTTTTTCTTTTCCTGTTTGAACGGTATAAGGTGTATGTATTATTTTCTTTTCACCATCCACGGTATACGCACAAAGATCAACCTCAACCCTGCCATCTTCCCCGCTTTTTTTACGGATGACTTCCCCATTAGTGTTGCCCGATATCGTTACCTCTGCACCTGGAACGGGCTTCCCCTTTTTATCCGTTACGTTCACCGTAAGTTTCCAATATACGGAATACGAATGTTCCTGCTTTGACGCATCTATTGCAAAAGTATCATTCACAATGGTGTTCGATCTGAATTCCACATTCTTTGCCAAACAATCTCCGCAATCATCAAAACCCATCCGGAAGGGTTTGAAGTTAGCAGGCGCATTGGGAGTTTTGATAATGGTGTTATTGTATATTTTGGTATTGATCGTTCCGCCATATTTACCTGCTACCCATGCAGCAGGCACATTAGTAGTGATGCGGTTATTGTAAAAATTTCCACCGAAACCCTCTGTACCACCCGTGATAAAAAACCCGCTGGCGAGCGCTTTGGAACCCGGGTCTGTATGTTCAATGACAATGTCATTTCCAAAAATATCATTGTCACCACCGCTGGCACTGTAAAAAAATGCCCATGACAGCGGTACATATTCTTCAGGGTAGTCAAAATTAATGGCCCTGATAAATATTTTGTTATTGTACACACGGTTACCCGAAGCTCCATCAATAGCGCCTGGCATTGCCCTGTAGTCGGCTATGCGGATGGCGTTGGCACTGTATTCTTCAGTTCCATATTCGCAGGTTGGCGCTGAAGATTGCACTTTAATGGTATTATTGAATATGTCGATATACTTATGCCTGAAAATTTCGATACCCGAACCTCTTTCGGGCTCAATGCGGTTGTCGAAAATGCGCGAACTATCGCCCATGGCCATAATGCTGTAGTGGTTGGTAACTGACTGGTTATTCACAAAATAATTATGGTGGATATCGGAATGCATTCCCTTAAAAACAAGACATCCCTGGCCCCCATAAAATTCAGAATAAGACACTTCTGAAGCACTATTACCCCGCAAATCCACTGCATAAAAATTACTTCCATGGCGGTTAATGATAAAAGGACTTTTTACTTCGAACCGGCAATGGGTGATGGTTGCCTGCGGCACATCGATAGCGGTGGTATTAATACCAGCGGTTTTTATACTTACGTTATCCAATACCAGTTTTACCTGGTCGGCAGTAGACTGGATGCCCCAGGACATAACACCCAATGCCCTGTTTTCGATGACACCGTTACGAATCGTGACTGAGCCTCTTCCCTTCACCACCGGGATGGATGCCAAAGCCGTACCGCTGGCGGCATCGGCAGTATAATCGAAGAAGGCAGACAGTTTGGATTCATACAAATGGTCGTAATGCCCCATAGCATAGGTTTCGTCAACAATGCCTATACCTACGTCCATTGCCGGGCGGATATCAATTTCATCTACCAGGCAATCCGTGTCGGCCCTTATGCGCACCCGGTATTTCCCGGCAGGTAAGTGATTGAGATGCGCATATACATAACCGCCACCTAATCTCGGGCTCCGCTTTTCAACCGGGCAACTGATCATGGTGGTATCGCGGTACTTTGTTAAGCAGCGCAGTTCCTTTCCCTGCTCATCTTCTACAAACACGCTCACCTTCATTTCATTTTTCACATCACCTTTCATGGCCGAATCGTGATAATGGCGGCCGGTTACTCCGCACATGGCAATATAGGAGCGGTTGGCAACCGGCAGGTACACATACGAGGAGGTGATTTCATCACCCGGTTGCAGGCTCATCAATTTATCCCCAACAAAAACATGAATGTCGGCGGTGTTCATGATTTTAGCCCCGGGTGCTTTTGATATGTCCCAATCTTTTAAACCCGCTTCAAATCCCGGATTGGAAACGTGGTTATAGTTTCCATCCGCATATTTTATGGTATAGCCGTTGAGATCAAGCGTAACATCTTTCCCTAAAAAAACCGTGCTTTTATCCGATGAAATATCGTTGGTAAGAATATAGGTACGGCCCGCTTCGCCATAGCTTCCGGGTTTACTTACCGGTATTTCACCTGCCTGTGGTTCCCGATGCGGAGATGCCTTATACTGTGCAGATGCTGACATCGTGAAACAACATAAAAACATGCAATAGGATATTCTGTATTTCCCGGGAAC
>DASUFG010000195.1:0-3723 GCA_036274715.1 Agriterribacter sp. | reverse complement strand
CTTTCCTGATCTCTTCGTTGAATACTTTCTCGAGATTTTCAAATCCTATAATGGCATTGACTGGCAATTTTTCTCCTTTGTCGCCAAATACATAAAGAGCCTGTTCGGGTTCGATGGTGATTTTTGATTCATCTATTTTTCCTGTTGCATCCTGTATGGCTTTGAGATTTAGTCCAAGATATTTGGCCATGAAATTGTAGACTGCTGTTCTTTTATTGATACCGAAATCATGTTTCTCATCGGGAAGGTGCACATTTTCAACCTGGTCTTTTTTTCCGTACCAGCTATACATTTTTTGTAAGTAGGGGAAGTCATGTTCTGGCATGCGGTCTGTCCAGTCGCCGCCATCACTTACGATCAGTTGGGGACGAGGCGCCGCCATGGCTGCAATTTCCACGTTGTCTGTATGTCCGCCGCAATCATGAATGGGCATTCCACTTTCACAGGGGCATCCTCCATAAAAATAGGAGGACAGGGATACAACCGGCGCTGATACTTTAATACGGTTATCGAGCGCTGTCATCAAAACGGTATGGCTGCCGCCTCCTGATCCTCCGGTTATGGCAACCCTGCTGGTATCAGCATCCTTGAGTGATAATAAATAATCGAGAATACGGATGCCTCCAAGCGCCTGGATGGTCATGGCCAGGCTGCGACGATGATCGGCTTGTTTGAATTGCAACAGCGATTCACCCCAGGCAAAGAGATCATAGCTGAAAGCCATGGCTCCCATTCTTGCGAGTGCGGCGCAGCGATATTGACAATCGGGACGATAGCGCTGTTTCTCCCAATGACCATCGGGATTGAGGATGACAGGAATTTTACCTTTATACTTTGCGGGTTTGTATAAGGAGCCATTGATCCAGCAGCCGGGTAATATTTCGATCGCTATATTTTCAACCGTGTAGCCGTCAAATTTTCTTACAGGAGTGATGATGGGTGATGATGCGGGCTTTGAAGGCAGAACGGATAATTGCAACGCATCGAGTATGCAAGGTTTCAGCTCCTGTTTACGCTTCTCCCATTCTTCTACATTTTTATATTGAGATGCGATCCTGTCGAGTTCGGCCCATCCTTCCTGCACCGGCCAGCGATAGTATTCATAATTGGCGAGGCGGTATACTTTGTCTTTCTCTTTTCTGGCTTTCATATCGAAAAGCGTGAGCACATTGTTTAGTGTGGTCTCTACATCATTCCTGTATCGCCATTCTGCATAGTTCACCCATTTGTTTGCGACTATGCTGTCGGCAAAGTTTATTTTTACATCATAGCGTTTGGCTATGTCGTTCAATACTTCTTTTAATGGTTTGCGGTACGCATTATCGGTATTGTATTGGGCAGCGCAAAGAAGAGTTAATAGCATTAAACTAACAAGTATTGTGGCATGTGTAATGCCACGATAATTACGGTACATAGAATTTTATTTTTTTGTACCTAATACGGCTTGTTCCGAATCAGGATCAATAGTATAAAACACAGTATCAATAAAAAAGAGTGTGTTAGAGTTTACGAGCACATTTTCATCGTGCATATCTTCCAGAATTAAACCATATTCTTTATTATAATAATCCTGACGACGAGTATTAGCAAATCCATTTGTTGCCAGAAAATCTCTGATATCAGCCAGATCAGCCTGACCATCTGCAATAATGAAACGTTGTCGCACGACAGACTTTAGCGTATCATTGGTATTTACGAAACCCAGAAAAGAGTAAGCTGTTTCACTGAAAAAAAGATTGTGTAATACAAGGCTATTGAAATACTCCAACCAGGTTGCATAATAGCCCGCATCATTTATTTTTATAACGTGAAGGTTATCACTATCGAAAAATACTTTGGCCTCTCCTCCTTCAGCAAGGAATTTAGATTCAGAAGGTAAAGACTTAATCCATAAATTGTTGAGCGTGGCAAATTTACTCAGGCGGATGGCCTGTTCTTTTTTGATGAGGAGCTGACTTTCGAAGTCTCTTTTAACCGTTTTACTTGTGCCAAAGCCTGAGCAAAGGAAATTTCGTGCAACTGTGCAATGATCTGTCGCTGCTTCAATGACAGTTCCCTGAACGATATTTTGTAGTTTGACCCTTGTGGCATCATCAAACATTTGTCTACAAATTTAATAAATAATAATGAAATATCATACCGCCCTCACTGTACATAGAGTTCTGGTTTTTTGTTTTGCCTTTGTGTACTGTATAATAAGTTTTTATCGAGTTCAGGTTTAGGGAAAAATAAGCTGGCAATGTATCCTACGATGATCACTACCAGGTGACTGTACACTCCGAGCATCAAAGTATGGTGTGTAAAGTTAAAACGGCCGAGATCAAGGAGTACTTTTTTATTTTGTATTCCCACCGGAACAGAAGTCAATAATGCCCACGCAGTAAATAATATGCAGGCGATGATGCCGATATTGACTCCCTGGCGGTTAGCCCTGGCGCTCAGGAATCCCAATAAAAAAATACCTACAATGCCACCTGAAAAGATGGCATACAAAGTAAATATGACCCCGAGGACACCTTCATTGCCAGTCACTAGATATAAGGCCCCGATCCCTCCTGCCATCAAGCCGGAAATAATGACCATTGCTTTGCCGGCAAAGAGGTATTGCCTGTCTGATCTTCCCGGTCTGAATTTTTTATAATAATCTTCCACGCCTACTGCTGCATTGGAGTTGAGGTCAGCACTGAGACTGCAGATGGCGGCAGATACCAGGGCTGCTACAATAAATCCTGATACGCCGGCAGGCAATTGGGTCATCATGAAATAGGGGAAGACTGCTTCTGCTTTTATATTCCCCGGCAGGCCCTGTTGTTTATAGAATACAAATAAGGCAGTTCCGATGAGCATGAACATGATCCAGATGGGAACAGTGAGTGAAATTCCGAGAAGGGAAGCGCGAATGGCAGACCGGTCTGTTCTTGCCGTGAGATATCGCTGTACAACTGTCTGATCGGTGCCATATTTCTGGATGGCATGAAAGGCGCCATTAATGATCATCACAATCAACGTGAGCCTGGTAAAATCAATGTCATAAGGACCAAACCCGGTTCGGTTATTTTCCGTGGCTATTTTGACGGCTTCAGGAATGCCGCCTTTTATGGAAAATAAAATAGTTATTAAACAGATGATCCCACTTGCAAACAACATGAATCCCTGAAAAACATCCAGCCAGATCACTGCCTGAATGCCTCCTTTCAGGTTGACAACTGTGAGAACAATGGTGACGACGGTGAGTACAATAAAAGGATTAATGCCGCCAATTTTGCTGATTGCTACTGCTATTAAAAACAGCACCGTTCCCATTCCTGCAAACTGGCGAAGAATGAAAGAAGAAGAGCTGTAATAGCGGGCAAATCTGCCGAATCGCTTTTCAAAATATTCATAAGTGCTGAGCCCGATCATTTTCCTGTACAGGGGAACAATAAACCAGATGGTTCCTAACAATACTACCGGCACCATCAACCCCTGCACTAATAGGATCCAGTTGCTGGTAAATCCCTGTGCCGGGTATCCTAAAAAAGTGACACTGCTTATTAAAGTTGATAATAACGAAAGTCCCAATGCCCAGGAAGGAAAATTTCCTTTGGCGAGGAAAAAGCTCTGCGTGGTCTTTTGGCGATTGGCAAACCGGAATCCCAGGTAGAGCGTTACTGCCAATACCAGCAGGATGATGAAATAATCTATAAAATGCAAATGGCTCATTTTCGCAATCGTTATAATTTT
>DASUFG010000194.1:0-2941 GCA_036274715.1 Agriterribacter sp. | reverse complement strand
ATCTGTCCCTTTTCAATTCATAATTGTATATTACTTCACCGAGTCGCTTCATAAACGGGAACCCGATGGAGTCGTATTCGTAGGTATCGTCATTTAATGTTTGGTTTTCGTTGCAGTAAATCACCGCACTCAGCATAAATTCAATATTGTTTTCAAAATCTGCTAAATAGGCGGCATCAATTAAGAAACCATAAGCGTCACCTGTTTTATTAAAAATCCGAAGGCCGCTGGGAAGCCGTGCGCTTTTATCGGCGCCTAATAAAAGGAATTTACCGTACGCGTCATAAAAAGTGGAATCGTAAGATGGATAATCTGTTTCACGGGGTAGCTGCGACATATATTGCCAAACAAAACGGTATTGCTCCGGCGTAATGTTAAATCGCTCACTTGCCGGAACGGATTGTGGAAACATGATGCTGCGGATGATTGCATGAAGGTCCTGGAGTGAAATGCGGTTTTTGGCAGAGAAATTCATGGGCTCATCGATTAATACACCATCGTTGTAGTATGCTTTTCCCAGTAAATCATTTCTTTCGGCATATCGCACCGTATTATTTTGCATGGGCTGGGTATAAATAACTTTTCCCTGGTCATTTCTGAACTGAACCGGGTTGGTGTGCCGGTTTTCATCTTCCGTTAATGAAAGTTCAAGGCGATGAATGATTTGTGCATCCTTATATCCTTTGGCATGTAATTGCTCATTAATATATTGTGGACCCAAAAATTCATAAAGCCGGTTAAAAGCATCATTGTCGCTCACCAAAAAAATCTTTTTAATGTATTGTTCAATATTCGGACTGCCGTCGGGTGAGGTAGGGTCGTTGTATACGGGAGTTTGCCCCGAATAGGCATTTTCCGTGATCATGGTGGTTTGGCGGGTAATCCCCGGCAGGTTGAGTTCATTCAGCCGCTGTAACGCCAGCAGGGCAGTGGGCATTTTCACGGTGGAAGCCGGGTAAAAATAATCCTTGTCGTTTACGTTAAAATAATAATCTTTAAATTCCGGTTTGTTATTGCCGTCACGGTTAATCTGTGTGTAGATGATCTGCACTCCGAAATCCTTTCTTTTTTTAACAATCGTATCAAAATAGGCTGGATATCGACGTAGCAGGTCTGCTAAAAAGGCGTCGGTGCGGCTGTTGTCTTTTTTTGAAATTGGCAATGGCATAGGAGTAACAGGCTTTTCTTTCGTCCGGGCTATGGTGTCTGTTTCGGAAACTACAGTGATCGAATCTTTTGGAGTTACCACTATATTATTTAGTATAGACAAATCGCGGGCAGTTTTACAGGCGTAAAAAACTGTTATGTTTAATAGTAAGATTAACAGGGTACTGCGTTTCAAAGCCATTTTTGTATCGTTTGTCGTTTGTTTTTTCCTTTACTTATTTGTGCCCGGCATTGCATTGGCAAGTTAAGCAAACACTCCATATATATTAAATGGCTTTAATCCGGGTACTGCTGGCGGCTGGCAATAATAAATGCGAACCTTTGCCTGTACGGCTTCCCGCAAATAAAATAGCCATTTTATAGGAACTGGTTTTATGCCATAAATTGATGCTGAACCCCTATCTTTGCCCCCAATTTTAAATTTTTGTAAACGCTATTTTGTATGCAACTGAAAGGTTTGGTCTCTGTTTTTGCGATTGCATTGATTGCTATATCCCTATACCAACTGCACTTTACATGGGTGGTACATAACCACGAAGGTAAGATGGAAAAGCAAGCCCTTAATTGGGTAAATTCTCATTATAATGGGGCTTCGCAGGAGGCCAAGGATTCTGCTTACGAGCTAAGATTACGTCGCTTGTTAGACAGCACAAAAGGAAAAACGATTACTTACGGTATTACAGGCGCCACCACTTACCAAAAAGCCAAAGAACAGGAATTGAGTCTGGGTTTGGATTTGCAGGGAGGGATGAGTGTTACGCTGGAAGTAGAACTGGAAAATCTTCTGAAATCTATTTCTAATAACCCCGAAGATCCAACGCTCAATAAAGCGTTGAGTTTGGCAAGCCAGCGTAAAGGAACCACAGACGCCGACTATATAGGTTTATTTGAGCAGGCCTTTAAAGAAATAAATCCGTCGGGGAAATTATCGGGTTTATTTGCTAATGCAGGTCAGCGTAATATTAAACTGGAAGATTCAAACGACCAGGTAATTACAAAGTTGCGGGCAATGGCTGGAGAAGCCTTCCAAAATACTTTCAGGGTATTAACAAAACGTATTGACCAGTTTGGGGTTGCGCAGCCCAATATTAATCCCGATCCCCGCAAGGGCACCATCAGTGTTGAACTGGCCGGAGTAAAAGACGATCCGGAAAGAGTACGTAAAATATTACAGGCAACAGCAAACCTGCAGTTTTGGGAAGTGTACCGGGGCAATGAACTGGCGCAATCTTTTACACAGGCGGAGGAAATGTTGAAAAAAGAAGGTGGTGAAAATGCACCTCAGTCAACCAGTGATACCACTATAAAGGCCCCGGATGAAGCGGCAGCAGCAACTCCTGCCGATACCACCAAAACGCTTTCTTTGTCGGACCTTGCAACTACCGACACCACAAAGGTAAAGAACACAACCGCCGCCGTTCCAACCAATACCCATTCAATCACCGGGTTATTGATGCAGGCGCCACAGGGCGATCCGGCAATAGCTTACGTTCAAACAAAGGATACTTCTTTACTTAATGCCAATATACGCAGTGTTAAAGATGTGTTTCCCGAGAATGTGAAATTCATGTACGGTATAGCACCAAAGGGCGAAGGAGCTCGTACAGATATACTTCCCTTCTATGCAGTTAAGTTGGGTGAAGGTGGTAAAGCACCCCTGGAAGGAGATGATGTGGAAGAATCGATGATTTCTTACGACGAACGCGGAAGACCAGCGGTTTCGTTGAGGATGAGTAAGCAGGGAACAAAAAAATGGGGAGATCTCACTACCAAT
>DASUFG010000193.1:0-3888 GCA_036274715.1 Agriterribacter sp. | reverse complement strand
TGAAAAGCAGAAAAGTAATACTAATCATTATGGATGGTTGGGGACTTGGAACCGTTAAATCCAGCGATGCCATTCAGAACGCTAAAACCCCGTTTGTTAGTTCTCTTTATGAAAAATATCCCAATGCTACACTTGTTACCTGCGGTGAAGCGGTGGGTCTTCCGGATGGACAAATGGGTAATAGTGAAGTCGGGCATTTGAACCTGGGAGCGGGGCGCATTGTTTACCAGGAACTCCAACGTATTAACGTGGCTATAAAATCGGGGGAATTCAGGGATAATAAGGTTTTGTTAAACGCCATTCAATATGCTAAAAACCAAAAAAAATCATTGCATTTGTTAGGACTTGTAAGTGATGGCGGAGTGCATTCCCATATAGATCACCTAAAGGCAATCACTACCATATGCAAAGAGGAGAACCTAAATAATGTATTCGTACATGCGTTTACAGATGGACGTGATACCGACCCTAAAAGCGGACTGGGCTTTATTACGGACTTACAACAACATCTCAGCGAAAGTACCGGCGAAATAGCTACAGTAACCGGTCGTTATTACGCCATGGATAGAGATAAGCGCTGGGAGAGAGTAAAGGTGGCTTACAATGCCCTTGTAAATGGCGTGGGTGAGCAAACCGATGATATCATACAATCCATCGAAAACTCCTACGCAGGAAATATTACCGACGAATTCATAAAGCCGATTATTAAAAAACAAACCGAGTCCGGAAAGGGACTTATCAAAGAAGGTGATGCAGTAATTTGCTTTAATTTCCGAACCGACCGCTGCCGGGAAATTACCGAGGTGTTAACGCAAACGGATATGCCAGAATTTGACATGCATACAATTTCGCTGAACTATACCACCATGACTGAATATGACAAAACTTTTAAAAACGTTCACATTATTTTCGAGAATGATAACCTAACTCACACGTTAGGCGAAGTAATAGCTGCGAAGGGATTAAAGCAAATCAGAATCGCAGAAACGGAGAAATACCCTCATGTTACCTTCTTTTTCAGCGGTGGTCGCGAGACGCCTTTTGAGGGTGAAAAAAGAATAATGTTACCTTCCCCCAAAGTAGCAACCTACGATTTAAAGCCCGAAATGAGCGCTTACGAACTTACGGAGTCCTTGCTTCCCGAGATTGAAAATGAAACTGCCGATTTTATTTGCCTGAATTTTGCGAATGCGGATATGGTAGGTCATACGGGCGTTTGGGATGCAGTTATTAAAGCGGTGGAAACAGTTGATTTTTGTGTGGAAAAAATTGTGAATGCAGCACTTGAGCATAACTATACAATATTTCTTACAGCAGACCACGGCAATGCAGATTACATTATTAATGAAGATGGTAGTCCTAATACAGCCCACACATTAAACCTGGTACCTTTCTTTGTCATTGACAATACCTGGAAAGGAAAGCTGGCTAGCGGAAAGTTGGGTGACTTAGCCCCCACAATTCTAAAAATGATGACATTAGAAGTTCCCAAAGAAATGACCGGTAATGTTTTAATTGACTAATCATTATGAGCTCGCTGACAAAGACTTACCAGAAATCATTTTTTTCTGCACCGGGCAGCACATTTAATCAAAAAATTGTCTAAATTACATGAAATCAATATTGATTTCATGACGGAAGAGGCAATTTTGAAGGGCTGTATTCGCAATCAGGCGGCTGCGCAACAAGAGCTATACCACAGGTATAGCCCTAAAATGCTGTCCGTTTGTTACCGTTACGCTAAAAGCCGGGAGGATGCCGAAGATATGCTGCAAGAAGGTTTCATAAAGATTTTTAGTCAACTATCTCAGTTCCAAAATAGGGGCGCCTTGGAAGGTTGGATAAGAAAGATTATTGTACATACCTGCATAAACAATCTTAAAAAGAACAAAAAGTTTTCTGAAAGCGTAGATCTTATTCATGCATCAGGAGTCCACATACGTGAAGAAAGTATTCCCTCTATTGTGCAGGCGAAACAAGTGGTGGAGTGTATCAGGATGTTGCCTGTTGGATACCGGACCGTGTTGAACCTTTATGCCGTGGAAGGTTACTCACATAGAGAAATATCAAAGATGCTTGATATTGAAGAAAGTACAAGCCGTTCGCAGTATACCAGGGCAAAAGCGATGTTAGAAGACATATTGGTGAAAAAACATATTTTACCGCAGTTTAGTGAAAAATTAGAATTACTAGCGATTAACCCATAAATAATAAATAAAAGTAAACCAAAACTACACTAACCTGTGTTATTGAATTACCAAGGAACTGACCATGGAGAGAAATATTCATATAGATGAATTTGAAGAATTCCTGAAGGAGAAATCGGATCAATATAAAATGTATCCATCCGATAAAGTTTGGAATAATATTCACAGAGCTTCTCATCCCAGGAAAAAATGGGCGTACATTTCTTTTACGATATTGCTACTCCTTGGCACAGCCGTGTTCGTTGACTACAACACCTACAATTTGATGCTTCCAACTGGAAGGGTACTTACTTTAAACAATTTTGGTCTGCAGGATAATAACTCACAGGGATCTTCTTCTTCCGCTTCGCTTATTCAAATTAATTCAACTCTCAATCAATCTTCTGGTGTTACCTCCCACGAATCCGCCGGAGTAACAAAGGCGAGAACGGCATTTCCTGGTTTTGCAAAAAAAGTTATGACGCACGTGGGGCGAACATCCGACAAAGAAACCTATTTCAACGACAATGAAACAAAAATAGCGGGTTCGGAAGATGCACTAACCGCTAATAATGGTAACACGAATTTCACTAAAGCTAAAGCAACCCCGGCGGCAGTAGTTGAGGATGAAAAGTGGGTTGAAAAGGTGTTGTGGGGCGGTGAAGCCTTTAAGAAATCAAAATTTGAGTGGCAATTGTTTTTATCTCCAACGTTAAGTTATAGAAAACTTACAAGCGGTATTAGTGAAATTACGGATGAATATAGAGGGATTCCTTACAGCAATGTTGAAAAAAGCAGGTCAGTGAGTAATGTAGTAACTCACAAACCTGGGATTGGCGCCGAAGTTGGTGCTAACCTCATATATAAGGTCAGCAATAATTTCCTGTTAAGAGCAGGGCTACAATTGAATTATTCAAGATATCAATTGAGGGCTTACCCCACTAAACCAGAACTAACTACCCTCGCGGTTATTGATAATGGATCAGATTCCATCAATGTAATTTCGACACTGCAAAACTTTAGTGGCACTGGCTCATCGTGGTTAAATAACGAATACTTCCAGGTTTCAATGCCTATTGGCTTTGAATTGGGATTACTAGGCAATTCCTCCACTTTAAAATGGAATATTGCCGCAAGCGCCCAACCCGTATATAATTTTGCAAATAACGTCTACCTTCTTTCAAACGATTTCAAACGATATGGGCAGGATCAATCACTGATTCGGAAATGGAATATAAATGCAGGCTTAGAAACATATGTTTCCTACAATATGGGATCATTCAAATGGCAGGCCGGACCACAACTTCGTTACCAACTGATGTCAAGCTATAAAAGTCCGTACCCCGTTAAGGAATACTTGGTTGATTTTGGGTTTAAAATCGGCGTAACAAAAACTATTAGATAGTTACGATCACATTCAACCTTTCCACACTCATACATAATTTTGGTCGTGCAATTTTCTTGCTTGTTATTTGCCCGTTAAATGTTTTGTTTCACTATTTTTAGTGAATGAAAAATAAAATTTTAGGCTTGTTTATCTGTCTTCCTTTTACCCTCCTGAGTTGTAAAAACAACCCGCCATCGGATCAATCAGTAAAAACGCTATCCAGCAACGAGTTCTATCCTATAAGTAATTACATATACAGCCAGCTTAAATACCTTGATTCGATGCCATTGGCCGTTATTAAGTATACGACGATTG
>DASUFG010000192.1:0-2370 GCA_036274715.1 Agriterribacter sp. | reverse complement strand
AATTCATATGAAAAACCAACCCTGCAATCGTATTTAAGTTGTACACTTTTGTGGTGGCTTCCTGCCAACTTATGCCCGCTAATGTGTCTTTAAGGTTAACGGAAGTCCAGTTACCCCCAAAATGCACATCCCGGAAATGTTTTGCTATTTGTTCAATTATTGTCATGGCATTTGTATGGTTTGGCTTTGCTACTTCTTACATTGTTCTATTTACGCCCTGGCGCTTCTTCCGGCTCCCTGTCCTGCACCACTACCAAATTCTTAATATCAACTGTAATCGGTATTACGCCCAGTTGAACAATCACTTTCTTGTCCCTGATTTCCTTTACCTGGCCTACCTGGTTATTCTGCGTCATGCGAACCTTAACCCCGGGTATTATTTCACCGCCGGTTTCAATATATTTGGAGTCGAATTTTTTCTTTGCTTTTTCTTTTACCTGCTTTTCTTTTTGTTTAAACAGCATGGCATGCATCTGTTTCATCAACGCCGTTTTATCTTCCTGGTTTTCCATCCGTTTCCAGTCAAAAACGACCTGCTTCAATTTACGCTCCATATCTTTCAAATAAGCAATCCGTTCTTCATTGATTTGATTCTGGTGCTTCAGCAACTCCACCTGCTGCTGGTGTTTTTCCTTTTTCATCACTTGCTCCATCTCTTTTTTAAGCCGCTCATTTTCTTTCAGCATTTTGTTGAGTTCTTTTTCCTTTTGTTCAATGTTTCGCATATCCTGTTCCGCGCGGTTGAGGAGTTTATCCAAACTGAAATGATCCTCAGCCACCATCGTTTTTGCCCGGGCAATCAGGCGGGGCTCCATGCCAATTCGTTCGGCAATTGAAAAAGTGTAGGAACTACCGGGCTTGCCAATCACCAGCTTATATAACGGCATGAGGCTTTTTTCATCAAAGGCCATCGCTCCATTAATAATGCCCGGTGTTTTATTAGCCATTACTTTTAAATTCAAATAATGCGTGGTTACAATACCAAAAGCATGTTTTTTAGCCAGCTCCTCCAATATTACTTCGGCAAAGGCGCCACCCAAATGCGGGTCGCTGCCGCTGCCGAGTTCATCAATAAAAAACAGGGTTCTGCCGTTGGCATTTTCAACCAGGTACTTCATGTTCTTTAAATGCGAACTGTAGGTGCTTAATTCGAATTCCAGGCTTTGGGTATCGCCGATATGAATCATCAGCTGTTTAAATATGCCCATTTGCGAATGCGGGTGCACGGGCACCATCAGGCCGCTTTGCAGCATCATCTGCAGCAGTCCCACGGTTTTAAGCGTTACCGTTTTGCCACCGGCATTGGGACCGGATATCACCAGTATCCTGTTTTTTTCATCCAGTGTTACCGATACCGGTACCGTGGGTTTGCCCGATTTATTATTGTACAGCAACAGTAAGGGGTGATTGGCTTCTATCAAATGCACATGCGCTTTGTCGTGCACCACCGGGTAATTACCGCCAATATCAATCGCCAGTTTTGCTTTGGCACGAATGAAATCATATTCACCAATAATAACGTGGTAAGCTTTTAATAAAGGCGCATGTACCGAAAGCTGTTTGGTAAGATCCCTCAGTATGCGGTATACTTCGCGGCTTTCATCATTTTCAAGCGTAAACACATCGTTGTTCAGTTCAATCGTTTCCTCCGGCTCAATAAAAGAAGTTTTACGCGTGTCGCTTTCTCCCAGCAAAATACCCTTCACCTGTCTTTTATATTCGGCATGTACAGCTACCACCCTTCTGCCATTTAAAAAAGCTTCTTCAATATCCGACACATAACCGCTCTTGTTCCATTTGGCAACCACTTTATCAAAGGCACGGCGCAATTCGCTGCGCTTACGTGCCAAATTAATTCGTATTTGTGCCAGTTCTTTCGATGCATTGTCTTTTACAATACCTGTTTCATCCAGCACATCATCAATCAAATGCACAATGGCTTTTTCATAATAGCTTTCGGCAATTACATTCAACAACGAGGGGTAAGCCATTTTTCGTTCCGCGTCAAACCAGTGAAATATGGCCTTCATGCTTTCCGCCAGTTTTCGTATCTCCATCAGTTGTTCTTCCTTGAGTACAGCGCCCGAAATGCCCAATAACCTTAATTCATTATTGAGATTAAGAACCGTTTCGTTGGGGAAATAAAGTGCATTCTGCAGCAGCAATTTATACTCGTGGGTTTGCTTCAGTTCGGGTTCAATATATTCGAGCCGGGTATGAATGCGCAATTCTTCCGCCCTGGTTTTTGCATACGCCGTTTGGCAATGCGCTGTAAGCAGCGCCTTCACTTTATCAAATTCCAGTTGCATGAAAGCCGATTCGGGAAAGAGTTTCATCTATATTCCTGCTTTTAAAGACTTGCAAAGGTAA
>DASUFG010000191.1:0-8510 GCA_036274715.1 Agriterribacter sp. | reverse complement strand
GAGCCGTCCATCGCTTTTTGCTGCTGCTTTTGTTATTTGTGGCGGTGGAAATACTGCCAGCGCCAAACTCTACGGAAAGGATTTTCCGGTATGGGTATTTCACGGTACCGACGATGATGTGGTGCCCGTTGCCAATTCGCGGGTGATGGTGCATGCATTAAGAGCCGCGGGGGCGAAAGTAAAGTATACCGAATACCCCGGCATAAAGCACGATAGCTGGATAAAAGCATTTGCCGAACCCACATTGCTGCCATGGCTATTTGAACAAAAAAAGAACGCTGTTCCTGGTGTGGATTAAATGGGAAACCCAACTTATCCACTACTATCTCCTCAACTTAAACTGTTCAATGCTGCTTTTCTTCCAGCTTGTAAAATCCCCGGCTTCAATATGTTTGCGGGCTTCCGTTACTACATGCATATAAAAAGCAAGGTTATGTATGCTGGCAATCGTAAGTGCCGTTATTTCCTTCGACTTAAACAGGTGCCTCAGGTAAGCCTTGCTGTAATAATTGCTCGTTTCGCAGGCAATTCCGTCATCAATAGGAGAATAGTCCTTCTCCCATTTTTTATTGTCGATATTAATAATCCCTTTTGAGGTAAACAACATGGCATTGCGACCATTGCGGGTGGGCATCACACAATCAAACATATCAATTCCCAGCGAAATACATTCCAGTATATTCCATGGCGTACCCACCCCCATGAGGTAACGGGGTTTTTCTACCGGCAGATTTTCGCAGCATAATCCGCACAAGTCATACATCATATTTTCGGGTTCGCCAACACTTAATCCGCCTATGGCGTTACCTGCCGCTTTTTTAGAACTGATGTATTCGCATGATGCTTTGCGAAGATCGCCATAGGTTCCGCCCTGCACTATCGGGAAAAGGTTTTGGGTGCAGCCATATTTATCTACCGTCTCATCAATCCGCAGAAAACTCCTGTCGAGCCACCTGTGGGTAAGGTGCATGGATTGCTGCGCATAGGCGTACTCGCTGGGATAGGGTGGGCACTCGTCAAACGCCATAATAATGTCGGCACCGATGATTCGTTGTATGTCCATTACTTTTTCCGGGGTAAACAGATGTTTACTCCCGTCAATATGGCTTTGAAACATTACGCCTTCCTCTTTTATTTTCCGCGTCCCGGATAATGAAAATACCTGGTAACCACCACTATCGGTCAGGAGCGGGTGCTGCCAGTTCATCAATTGATGCAACCCCCCGGCAGTTTCCAATATGTCAACACCGGGCCGTAAGTATAAGTGATAGGTATTCCCTAAAATGATCTTTGCCTGTACTTCTTCATGAAGTTGCGCCTGGGTGAGGGCCTTCACGCTCCCCCCCGTACCCACAGGCATGAATATGGGAGTGGGAATAACCCCATGATCCGTGGTAATGCTCCCTGTCCGGGCACCGGATAAAGGGTCTTTTTGACCCAATTCAAATTTCAACTCAGCCATAATTTTTCAACATATTTTCACATTACAATAAATCCATAATAACAAATCCTTCAATTTCTTACCTTCGCCGCCATGATAGAAAAAATTGACTGGTCACTTGTGGTTTTTGCAGTGTTTTGTTTCGTTACGCTTGTCCAGGTCATCTATTACCTTTATTTTTTCAGAAGACTTGCCTATTACCCTACCGATTCATCCGTATTATACCATCATCAACCCGCATCTATTGTTGTATGCGCCCGTGATGAAGCGGCAAATTTAGCTAAAAATCTTCCCGGTTTACTGGTGCAGGAATTTACCGACGAACATGAACTGATATTGGTGGATGATAATTCACTCGATGAATCAAAATACCTGTTGGAAGCTTTGCAAAAAGATTTCTCACAGTTGCGGGTTATTGAACTGAAACAGGAAGCCAAGTTCATCCATGGCAAAAAATTTCCCCTGTCGATGGGTATAAAAACGGCTAAATACGACGTGGTTTTGTTAACCGACGCCGACTGCGTTCCAACCAGTGAATTCTGGATGCAGAAAATGATATCGGGGTTTGAGGATGGCGCCGAAATTGTGTTGGGTTATGGCGCTTATTATAAAAGAAAGGGCTTGCTGAATAAAATTATCCGCTTCGAAACTTTTCATACCGGTTTGCAATATCTCTCTTATGCTTTAGCCGGTTTACCGTATATGGGTACGGGTAGAAACCTGGCCTATAAAAAAGAAATCTTTTTCCGCAATAAAGGATTTTCAGCCCATAATCATCTTCCTGGTGGTGATGATGATTTATTCATTAACGCATCGGCTAATCGCCGCAATACGAAAGTGATGATCGATAAAGATGCTTTCACCCTTTCGGAACCTAAAAAAAGATGGGGCGACTGGTGGAATCAGAAGCAGCGGCATTTCACTACCGCCCGGCTATACAAAACGAAACACAGGTTTTTGCTGGGGTTATATGCGTTTACCCATTTTTTATTTTACCCCGCATTTATTGCAGCCATTCTTTTTTTTAGATGGGAACTGGCTGTAGGGGTGTTTTTGCTACGATTTATCATTCAGGGGATCATCTGGAATAAGGCCCTGGCTAAATTAGATGAAAAGGATCTTGGAAAATGGTTTTGGGCATTCGATATCTTTATGTTCTTTTATTATATCATATTCACATCTGCCTTATGGAAAAAGCCGAAGGTAAACTGGAAGTAATTACCCGGTATTTTACCGATTTTTCCGACAAACAAATACAGCAGTTCCTTGCACTCGACGAAGTGTATGCTGCATGGAATGAAAAGATAAATGTAATCTCCCGTAAAGATATTGGTGCCATTTACGAAAAGCATGTGCTGCATTCACTTGCTATTGCCAGCATTTTTGAATTTACCGACGGCCTTGAAATCGTTGATATAGGAACAGGAGGTGGTTTCCCGGCAATACCACTGGCTATTGTTTTCCCGGAAGTGCAATTTCACCTGGTAGATTCAATAGGAAAAAAATTAAAAGTGGTTAATGAAGTAGCGCTTCGGTTGCAGTTAAAAAATGTAACCACCCAGCATACCCGTGTTGAAGCCATTCACAACAGGAAGTTTGATTTTGCCATAAGCCGGGCCGTAGCCCCATTAAAAGACCTTTGGCAATGGAGTAAGCCCCTGTTACGGGATGAAAGGAAAATGAGCACGTTCAAGAACGGTTTGATATGCCTGAAAGGCGGTAATCTCTCCCAGGAAATTAAGGACAGCAGGCTGAAGCCGCATACCTGGGAAATTATGCAGATTTTTAATGAAGAATTCTTTCTTGAGAAATATGTACTATACATCCCCATTTAATTTTTTTGCTTCTGTTCAACAAGCATCTTAGTCCCCCTGTAATGCCTTTTTTCAGGATGTTGAAAACATTGAACAAATGATGTTTACACCGGTTTGAAATAAATGAGCTAAACCTTTTATTTATATGGCAGGATGGCTAAGTTTGTTTAAAATTGACCTTCCTTTGCAAAAGAAGTCGCTGATCATATTTTCCTGCCTGTTATGCTGCTTATTTGCCATGGGACAAACGGAGGAATTTATTGATTTGGGCAGAATAAAGCAGTACGACACCGTACTGAAACGGATGGCTTATTTTATTGATTATTCAAAAAGCACCTACATCCAGGACGTTCCTCGTGCAGACTTTTTTCATCCCAAACAAAACTCGCCATTTAACTGGTCACGCCTTGTGGCAGATTACTATATGCAATTGCAGGTTACCAATAGTAGCCAGCAGGATACTTTTTGGTTGTATATGGGCAAGGCACAGCAGTATACCCTATATGAATACGACAGCAGTGGTAAAAAATTGAAAAAAATAAACACCCAATTCCAGGCCTATTCTCCGGCGGTTTTCAGTAATATTCCTTTTGCATATTTTATCGTTCAAAAAGGACAACGTAAAGCTTTTTATATCCATGCAGAAATTAATTTTTACAACTGGCTGCAATTTGATCCGGTTATACTGTTACCCCACGAAATAACAACGTTTGCGTTCAGGCATTTCCTGCAGCACAGCAGGCTATACCTTGCTTCTACGATAGCATTGCTCGGCATCATGTTAAGCATGCTTGCTTACACATCGGCAACATGTATCAGAACAAAAAGAAAGGATTACTTTTATTATTCCGGGGCTTTATTTGTTTTTGCTATCTATTTTGTGCTCCGGTTGTTCAACCTGTTTGTGTTCTCGGATATTTTCTATTTCTTGTATGACTTCAGGTATCAGTTCCTGCAGCTCTGCGGTAATATCTTTGTTTTGCTTTTTATTTCTTCTTTTCTCGGATTAAAGGAGAACCTGCCCCAGGTACACATGCATTTCCGGATCATCATTATTATTCAACTGATCTTTTTAGCCATTAACCTGCCAATTACTTACACCAACCAGTATAATTATTTGGGCAATGTTGCTTTTGATATGATCAGGCTCCTGGTACTTTTATATTCTGTTTGCCTTGTTGTTTATTTATTAACCTGGAAAAACGCTAAAGAAGTGAGGTATGTGTGTATTGGATCATTCGCTGCGATTGTTATGGCTTGCCTTGGCCTGTATCTGGAGAAGTGGAACAATTATAGGTATGAGTACTTTTTAACGGCAGGCATACCGGTGCTGGCTTTTATGGTGGGAATTACGTGCCAGATGTTTTTTTATTTACAGGCCCTGTTCTACAGGGAAAGGAGGCAGGACGCCGAGCGGGTGCGTGCTGTAGAGCAACTGCAATTGGAGAACGACAAAAAGGAGTTGGACAAATACCGGGCAATTATAGAAGCGAGGGATAACGAACGGAACCGGATTTCGCAGGAAATTCACGATGACATTGGTTCAGGGCTAACTTCCATACGGTTACTGAGCGAAATTGCAAAAGCTAAAAGACCTCACCTGGAAGGGAAAGAACTGGAAAAAATTTCGTTCACTTCCAGCATATTAATGGACAAGATGAATGAAATTATATGGACGTTAAATTCCAGGAATGACACACTTCCGAACCTGGTCGCATACCTGCGCCAGATGATCGGTGAATTTTTTGAACCATTTCCGATACAACTCACCATTTCTTCACCAGACGCTATCGCCGATTTTAGCGTAAACGGGGAAACCCGGCGTAATATTCTTCTTTCGGTCAAAGAGGTGCTGCATAATGTTATAAAACATGCCCATGCAACAAGTGTTCATGTGGGGTTTACCGTAGACCAGTATTTTTCTATTACCATATCCGACAATGGAGTTGGGTTTGATCCGTCTGCTACCCATAGTTATAGCAATGGATTGCGCAATATCAAACAACGTCTTGCCAATATTCAAGGGTTATGTATCATTTCAAACAACAACGGAACATCTGTGTTGCTCAAATCGCCCCTGAAGTACTACCCCTTTTAGGGTACCTGGGTTTAGTAATTAAACTTTAGCTTTGTGTCCTATTTTTTATATGACATGAATACTATTTCGGTTTGCATTGTTGAAGATAATCATGATATCAGGCAGGCATTAGAACAAATCATCATGATGGCCGATGGGTATGAGTTCAAGGGTTCGTTTATCAGCGCCGAGAGTGCTATTTTGGGTATCCCCAAACTCAAACCTCACGTTGTGCTGATGGACATCAACCTTGGTGGCATGAGTGGAATTGATTGCGTGAAAGAATTGAAGCCCAAACATCCCGATATATTATTTATGATGTGTACGGTGTATGAAGAAGATGAAAAAATATTTGAAGCCCTGGCTGCGGGAGCCAACGGTTACATCCTTAAAAAGACCGCTCCGGGGAAATTATTGGATTCTATAAGGGAACTCGCAGACGGGGGGGCCCCAATGAGTAGCCAGATTGCCCGGAAAGTAGTGGCGGCCTTCCAGGAAAAAAATGTTTCATCCGGTCTTTTAGACAATTTATCCAACCGGGAAAAAGAAATTTTGGAGCTGCTCGCAAAGGGGATGCTATACAAGGAAATTTCCACAAAACTTGGCATTGCCCAGGAAACTGTGCGCAAGCATGTTTATCACATTTATGAAAAGCTGCATGTGAACAATCGCGTTGAAGCAGTAAATAAATATTTTGGACGGTAAATACCGGAATAGTCCCAACCTCTTGCCAAATTAGAGAAGCCGTTTCTGTACCACGAAGCGTTTTTTTATTGAAAACAAGTTGTTCACCGTTTTTCAGCAATGAAAAAAAGGTCAAAACAGTCGTCATCAGCCGCTCTGATAGCATAATCATGATAGGTAATACCGGTTACCAAGGCAGTATTGCCACTCAGGAGTTTTTTTCGGTTCATCCTGTTCAAAATATCGTATGGTATCTGAAGTAACTGGCGTGGCAGGCGGTATTGCAGGTTTAGCACATCAAACCGGGTTATTTTCTTTACCGATGCCCGGTTTTTAGCATAATATTCCATAATATTTTCGTTTCCAAAAACACCCTGTTTTTCTACATGATGAAAATTTTGCCGTAACAGGTTTTCCAGTTCCTGGATCGTATATTCCCTGATATGCCAGGGGTTTCGGGTAAGCGACATTTTTTTGTTTGGTGTGGTCAGGATCAATTTCCCCTTGCTTTTTAATACCCTGCTTATTTCTTTCAAAAAGATATCATCTCTTTTGATGTGTTCTATCACCTGGAAACTAATAACAAAATCAAAACTGTCGGATGGAATATCGTGTAATGGCGGCACATTCATTTGGATAAACCTAACGTTGTTTTTGGTAGCCCCATTTATATTTTCAAGATCTGCCTTGTATTTGTCGATGGTTACAAATTCTTCCGTATGCGGGGCGATAATTTCAACGCCATAACCGCTCCCGGTTCCAATTTCTAATACCTTTCCGTTAATAAGCTTCGCGGCTTCGAGATAAGCAAGAAGCGAACGCTGGTATACATAATTATCTGAATGGTCTTTTTGAGATACCCTTTCCGCCGTTTGTAAAATTTTCATGTTTTGAAGAAAGTACTTTTTGATGAACCTGAACGATGTTTTTGAAAACCTAAAAACACCCGCGCGAAGATAAGCAGCTTTGCATGAATACATTGATTACACCAATTACACGGGGAACCTGGTTCTTTATTTGAGCCGGTCCTTTTTGTAGTAAGATTTGCCTGTAATCATGGCAATCGGTAGTCCCACAGCAAGAATGATGATCATGATGCCCGGCAATGCTCCCCGCCATGTAAAACCCGGGGAGCGATGAAACGCGATGGGTAAAACCACCAGGTTCATTATCATCCATATAAAAATACCGTAAATAATACCACTTACAATAGTATGCTTTCTCAATAAACCAATGCAGGGGCAAATAAAATAATAGGCGGTTGCAAAACAAAAGGCAATAAAAAAATGAAACCCCAATCCGTACAACGCCATTTTAATGCCGCCTTCATAGGCTGCTTTACCATACACAGCACTTGCAATGGATTGCAATATGGGCAAGGCGGAAGTTTTGTGCTGAACAACATCATACCATAATATGGCAAGTAATATATCGAGTGCAGCGGCCATTACGCCTGATAACAAGATGGTTTTGAAGGCGCTCTGTGAGGGCGGCTGGGCAGTGGATTGGGTCATGCAGGATGTTTATAATTGGCTTTTTTTATGGATGAATTCATCTACATATTATTCTTCTTTTAGAACCACAGTTTTATCGAGATATGTTTCATATCTCTTCATTGCTCTTATTAATTTTTTTTGTTCTCCGGTTGTGAGTACCTTAAACATGTTGGTTTTGATCTCCACGGTTTTATGCTTGTTTATCAAACGTTTCCATGTTCCAATTACTTGTCCATCGTAAACAATGGTAGGATTAAATATGCCATTGTTAGTCATCACTTCTTTTGATTGAGCCGGAGGCATAAACAGACTTCGGTCTTTGTAGCCTAAAACATATTCATCGTATCCCGCAAGCAAGTGCATTTTTGGGGCAGCTGGCTTTTTAGGTTCGTGGTTTGGCGTAAACCAAAAAATATCGGCCCCATCTTTTACGTGGAGCAGTGTTGATTTCGCAAATTCCAACGCTGTTTTGGCATCGGTAATGGTTAAGCCCGACCACCACAAAAAATCCTGTAAAGTAGCAGGCCCGTGGCTTTTAAAATACCTTAATGCAAGTTGGTACAGTGCCTCCTCTTTTTTGAGGGGTTTGCCCGGCGGCACGCAATGGTTTACCAGCATGTATGTAAACTGTTTTCCCTGTTTTGGACCGATGCAGATTATTTTTTCCAGGGCTGCCCGATGCAACAGGTGATATAAACGCGGTGCTGCGGTATTAATGCCCGCCCCCGCCAATTTTGATGCGACCTCTTCCCGTGTAAGTGTCGCCTTAGTTTTAAAAGACCGGATTAAAAGCCCGTTACATTTTTTAAACAAGGCTTCGTCCAGTTCAAGCTGTTTGTTGCGTGTATAGGACGACCGGATTATTTTGGCTGATACAAGATCCAGCAGCCAGTGAATGTCGGCAGCCGCAACAAAGTGCAGGGTGCCGCGGAACAGCCAGGTCCTGATAATAGATTTGGCTGCAAGTGCCTGTTCGATGGTGTTTTCACTCAGTCCAG
>DASUFG010000190.1:0-3139 GCA_036274715.1 Agriterribacter sp. | reverse complement strand
TTCCTTGCAATATAAAACTGAAAAACGTAAAGCAGGGAGATCACCCCATTACAGCGCGCCATTTTTCCGATTCCGCATACAGCTTTATTAATGCGTTCCTTTTATTGATCAGGGATTCAAAATAGCCTTTCAAGAACAACTTGCCAAGTACGCCACCCACAGCATCGCGCGGCTCTTCCATTTCAATCAGATCGATCACCAGTGTACCGTTTTCAACGGGTTTAAAATGGTGTTCATGGCGGAAGCTTTTTAAGTCGCCCTTTACCTGTTCTTCAACGAATTTTTCCGGGATGTCCATTTCCAGGATCCTCGCGGTAATAACCCTGGTTTTACCGAAATGTTTGGCGGAAAGGGTAATGGTATCGCCAGCAGCTACCAATATTCCCGCTGCACTGGCAGATAAGTTTTCATTTTTTCCTTGCAGCGCTTTTTTATAAATAGTGGTGTTACGGCACAAATCAAATACCCGTTCAACCGGGGCTTTAATAAACGTTGTAAGATGAATGGAAGGCATTGGATTAAGGTTTTATTGAATGTTATTGTTGTTGTACAAAAGGTAGTTTTGATACTTTCGCTTTCAGCATTTTGTCGCGCACCTCTATATACAGTTCGGTATCGATATCCGCAAAATCGGCTAATACATACCCCATTCCAACAGCTCTTCCCAGGGTGGGAGATTGCGTTCCGGAAGTTACGCGTCCAATGAGGTTCCCTTCTGCATCTTTAATGCGGTAGTTGTGTCGCGGAATGCCGCGGTCAATCATTTCGAAACCCACTAGTTTTTTGTCAACACCTGTGGCCTTTTGTTTTTGAAGGTATTCGCTTGCCATGAATGGTTTTGAAAACTTCGTAATCCATCCCAAGCCTGCTTCCAGGGGCGATGTAAAATCATCAATATCGTTACCGTACAGGCAATATCCCATTTCCAACCGCAGGGTATCCCTGGCGCCCAATCCTATGGGTTTTAATCCACTGGATGCACCGGCTTCAAAAATAGCATCCCATATGGTTCCGGCATTCCCTTCCTTATCTTCAAAATATATTTCAACGCCTCCCGCCCCGGTATAGCCTGTAGCGCTGACCAACACATTGCTGATGCCTGCAAAATTGCCTTTTACAAAAGTGTAATATTTTAGATTTAAAATATCCAATTCGGTCAACGGTTGCAGGATTTTTGCCGCGTTGGGACCCTGAACTGCTAAAAGACAGGTTTTATCGGAAATATTATGCATTTCCACTTTGGAAGTGTTATGATCACTGATCCAATCCCAGTCTTTCTCAATATTGGAAGCATTCACCACGAGCATATACACTTTATTGGCTTCAATGCAATACACGAGCAGGTCGTCAATTATTCCACCATTTTCATTGGTGAGGCAACTGTATTGTATTTTGCCATCGGTTAGTTTTGAAGCATCGTTGGTGGTTACCCGCTGAATCAGATCCAACGCCCCTTCGCCTTTAATAATAAACTCTCCCATGTGACTAACGTCGAAAACGCCTGCATTGTTACGTACGCTGGCATGCTCATCATTTATTCCGGTATAGCTGATGGGCATATTGTATCCTGCAAATTCTGCCATCCTGGCGCCGGCAGCAATATGCTTTGCTATAAAAGGCGTTTGTTTCATGCGTTTATTTTTCGTCGTTTTGTCCATACGGAACTAACCTTCCAGGGTTGAAGCTACGCATTGCAGGACTGATTTCGCTTGATGAAAATATAAAAATTATGCAGCAGTTGCAGGCGCTGCCCGCTTTTATTTTTCAGTTTCCGCGTCTTTAAACCAACTGCTGTACATCAGGTAATTGTTGGCAATGCGTTCAATTTCTCCGCTTATCAAATTTGCAGGAACCTCTTTTATTTTTTTTGCCGGTACCCCTGCATAGATAGAGCCTGCTTCCACCTTCACGCCTTCCAACACTACGGCACCGGCAGCAATAATGGAATGGCTGCCGATTTCAGCATTGTCCATTACTATTGCTCCCATGCCTATTAATACATTGTCATGCACCGTGCAACCATGCACAATAGCATTATGCCCGATGCTAACATTGTTCCCAATAAGGGTTTTTGTTTTTTGATACGTGCAATGAATAACCGCTCCATCCTGTATGTTTACCTTATTGCCGATGCGAATGGAATTTACATCACCCCTCACTACGGCATTAAACCACACGCTGCAATGTTCACCCATGGTTACATCGCCCACAATGGTGGCATTGGGCGCTATATAACAATTTTGGCCGATGGTGGGATAAACGCCTTTGACGGGTAATAATACAGGCATTGTTTAGGTTTGTTAACGTGTGAGAGGATTTTCATCAATGGGGTCATACCAACGCTATATCAAAATTCACCAATTCCACAAACTGCTGTACCCTTTCGTCGATATCTTTTTTTGAGAGTTCCCTGAGGCGGGTTGTGCCAAATTTTTCTACGCAAAAGGAAGCGATGGCCGAACCAATAATGATAGCTGATTTCATTCCTTCAAAAGAAAAATCTTTGGTACTGTCTAAATAGCCTATAAATCCCCCGGCAAATGTATCACCGGCTCCTGTTGGATCAAATACCTCTTCGAGTGGTAAAGCGGGAGCGAAAAACACATGATCTCCATGAAAGAGAAGGGCGCCATGCTCCCCTTTTTTTATGACCAGGAATTTAGGGCCCATCTTCATAATTTCCCGGGCTGCCCGCACCAGTGAATATTGCCCCGATAACTGCCGGGCTTCGCTATCATTGACCAGCAATACGTCAATTTGCTGAATCACTTTTTCAAGATCGGGCATTGCAATTTCCATCCAAAAATTCATTGTGTCCAGCACGATCAGCTTTGGCCGCTCCTTCATTTGACTTATTACATTAAGCTGCACTGCCGGTGAAAGATTGCCCAGCATTAAGATGTCGGCCCCCTGGTAACTTTCAGGCACCACGGGTTCAAAATCGCCCAACACATTGAGCTGTGTTTCCAGGGTGTCGCGGGTGTTCATATCCATATGATACCTTCCGCTCCAGAAAAACGATTTTTTATCGTTTTTAATCTGTACCCCTTCAACCTGCACTCCCCTGGCCGCCAGCATATCCAGTTCTTCCTGCGGAAAATCGCCGCCCACTACTGAAATTTGCTGAATGGGTTGTGTA
>DASUFG010000189.1:0-2031 GCA_036274715.1 Agriterribacter sp. | reverse complement strand
CTTCTTTCAGGTTGGTGTGTTGATGGAGATGATATTGTTTTGTGATGTAGTTTTCAAAAAGCTGCTGTAACTCCTGTACCCGATCTTTCGGCAGAATGAGTTGTTTATTCCTTTTGTTGCCTTCATTCCCTGAATAGGTGGCGTTAAAATATCTTCCGTACAAAAGATATGGTTCAGATAAGAGGATGACGCTGATTGTGAAAAAAATGACCAGTATAGAAAGCTTAATTAATAACCACTGATTGGTGGGTGCGAACAGGAAAATGATCAGGCAGGTGATTTCCAGCAGGAAATATAATGAAGTAGCCGTTACCAGCCAGCGCAGTATTCCCAACTTTTTATTGTGTTCAACGCTGAATCGGTAATATTGTACAAGTATTTTCGATGCAAAAAATACATATGCCAGGCCGATGAGGACAGGCGCAAAAAAATGAACTTTCGGGGCCATCATCCATCCTTCCCCAAATCTTAGAAGCGTATTTTCATCGTTTGCAATAAGCGTATTTATTAGTTGGAGTTTTTGTGGGGGTGTACTCATAAAAACAGGTAAATAATCAATACAATAAATGATCGCAGGCAACACATGCAACATGTCTGTCCAACGCAAGCGATTACGTTTTTTCAAAATAAGCAACAGGTACATGTAAAACGATGGAACAATGAGGTAATAAAATAAGGGGGCTGTTCTAAAAAGGAACGGGACATAAAGAATATAGCGGCTTTCAAACAGGAATATCATGAGTACCGCATAGTTGAGTGAGAATAAGGAAAAAGCAAAAAGGCGAAAAGACAGCTCCTTGTGTTTGTAAAACACAATTGAAGTGACAATGCAGCCCGTTACAAACACGGCAAATGAAAGCAGCGCGTTAAGGTTCATACCAATGGCTTTTCAACAGTTTTGAACTAACATTATTTTTTCTGGCCTATAGCCCGCCGGGCTGGTCAGACCATTCATCCAGTCGTAGCGAGAAAATTGGTCTGGAAACTAATCAGAGTTTTCGATTTGACTGTTACAACAATAAAAGTTACTAAAACTCTTTCGATCCGACAAGGATATTAACAAGGACAGCTCATGAGCTTCGTATTTATTCTATGTAAACTTACCGCAGATTATCACATTAGAAAAAGAAGCCAATATAGCCCTTGATGTCCCTTCGATTTTTTGATATCAAACTAAGAAGCCGAGATATAAATGTTGCCAATTCCATGTAACTTTAATTTTGTTCCCTTTTCTCGACCAATGATTTTGTGTAGAAGGCCCTATTCAATTTTTCCATCTGAATCAGGTTCCTATGAGTATGTGTACTGCTGGTCGCCGCGGGATGACAATCTTGTTCATTGTTCTGCTTTCGCAAGCCCGTGCATTTTCTCAACTCACGGCTGATTTTACAGCGACGCCGACATCAGGCTGTTCTCCCATTGTCGTTCAATTCGCGGATCAGTCAACCGGTAGCCCCCAGCAATGGAAATGGGACCTTGGCAATGGAGTTATTTCTTTCCTGCAAAATCCTTCGACCACTTACTTCAATGCGGGAACATATAATGTAAAATTAATCGTTCAAAATTCGGCGGGCTCAGACTCGATTGTAAAGAGTCAATTCATCACCGTTTATCCAAACCCCGTGGTTGATTTTTCAGCTTCGGATACCTCCGGGTGTTTTCCCATGCCTGTTCAGTTTTCTGACCAAAGCGTATCGCAAACGGGTACGATCATAAATTACAGCTGGGATTTCGGTGATGGGGATACTTCATCATTGCCGAACCCGCCTCACACTTATATTTCCTCGGGCGATTTTTCAGTGACGCTAAAGGTTATTAATTCGTACGGATGCATTCAAACGTTCAGTAAAACCAAATACATAAAGATAAATAGAGGCGTCACGGCTGGTTTTACAAATACCAATCCTCCCAAATGCATCGCACCCGTGACTGTAAATTTTACAAATACATCTCTCGGTCCTGGATCATTGACCTATACGTGGGACTTTGGTGATGGCACAAACAGCAATGAAGCGGATCCCGTTCATACAT
>DASUFG010000188.1:0-6818 GCA_036274715.1 Agriterribacter sp. | reverse complement strand
TATATCCACGGCGCAGATTGCCTCTGCTCTTCGGGCCCGCAAAGGGTGAAGATTAACCTGCCCCTGTGATAATTGCTCTGCCTTACAGCAAGCCCTCTTCATGAACATTTCCAGGGTTACCATCCTGTTGGTCACTGCCGGTTTTTCCAAAGCTGAATAAAAGTCCATACATGATGCTGTGCCTGTTTTTGTGAATGCGGATGATCTACACGACGGAAATCCAGGTCATGAAAATCATAGCTGAAACCAGTTAGCCGCGGGATAGTATCATTGTTAAATGCCTCCGGGTATATCAACTACTCCATACTGGTGCTTGATAAAAGTCACGCAGTCCGCAATTAAAAGTGATAAATTGCGTGACAATAGATTACCGGGCATGAAAAATAGCATAGATGCATTACAACGTCGTTTTCCGGATTTTCAACCGGAACTCAGGCAGGAACTCTTTGATAAGGGCGAAATGCGCAGTTTTGCTGAAGGAGATAAAATTATGCGAACCGGGCAGAATATCCGTTCCACTATATTGGTGTTGGATGGGCTAATTAAAGTGTATCGCGAAGACGATGAAGGGAATGAGTACTTTATGTATTACCTGCACCCCGGAGAAGCATGTGCCGTATCTATGATATGTACCACAAAGCAGGAAACCAGCCAGGTAATGGCTAAAGCGGTAGCAGATACGGAAGTGATTACCATCCCCATTTCTAATATGGATGAATGGATGACCAAATATAAATCATGGTACTACTTTGTGCTGGAAACTTATCGAAGCCGTTTTGACGAACTGCTGCATACCATAGATCATATTGCTTTTCGAAATATGGACGAGCGGCTGATCTTCTATCTGCGCAAGCATCAGCAAAGTTTAAAAAGCAACCACATACCCGTTTCTTTTACGGAAATAGCACAGGAACTCAATTCATCCCGTGAAGTTATTTCCCGCCTCATGAAAAAATTATCCGAAAAGGGATTGGTTAATCTTCATCGGTCTTACATAGAAATCATTGACAGCGACAAATGGTTACTGTGATATATGTCACCGTAAAGTTTAAAGGCAACATCTGCATGAAATAAATGTTCATGGGAATTGCCTGGCACATAGACGCTGCGTGTATAGGAATACCACGAGGATTAATGGGTGGTGGAGGTTCACTCCTTACCGTTTATCACCAGTAACTTTGTCCACTGCATGGTAAAATGCCCCATGTCGCCCGCAGAACCTATTAGGAAATTGATGGCACTATTTTCATATTGTTTAAAGCAATTATTATTCAGTAGTGAACGTGATGAATGTCACGTTTTTAATACAACATAATACTCAACTTTACATTTTAAAACACACAACAATGATTATAGAACAAATTTATACGGGTTGTTTGGCACAGGGAGCTTATTATATTCAGAGCGGCAGTGAAGCGGTGGTAATTGACCCGTTAAGGGAAGTGGAGCCTTATATTCAGAAGGCCGAACGCAATAATGCAACGATCAAGTACGTACTGGAAACCCATTTTCACGCCGATTTTGTTTCCGGTCATCTTGATCTTGCAAAAAAAACAGGTGCAGCAATAGTATATGGTCCGCAGGCCGAACCAGCGTTTGAGGCTTATATCGCAAAAGATGGCGAAGAGCTTAAAGTGGGCGACGTAACTATACAGGTCATCCATACGCCGGGCCATACCATGGAAAGCACCTGCTACCTGTTGAAAGATGAAAGTGGGAAGCCCGTCGGGTTATTCAGCGGTGATACCTTGTTCATAGGAGATGTGGGCCGGCCCGACCTGGCGCAGAAAGTTAAGGCGGAACTTACCAGCAATATGCTTGCCGGCCACCTTTTCGATTCTTTGCGCAATAAAATTATGACACTGCCCGATGATGTGATCGTTTACCCGGCGCACGGGGCGGGAAGCGCTTGCGGAAAGAATATGAGTAAGGAAACAACCGACACATTGGGTCATCAAAAACAAACCAATTATGCGTTGCGGCAGGGTATGAGCAAGGAAGATTTTATCAAGCAGTTAACAGAAGGACTTACTGAACCGCCAGCTTATTTCCCGTTGAATGTAATGATGAATATACAGGGATACGAAAGTATTGATAAGGTAATGGCACGGGGGCAGCATGCATTAAGCCCCGAAGCGTTTGAAACAGCAGCCAATGAAACAGGCGCCTTAATACTCGACACCCGAGAAGCACAGGAATTTGCTAAAGGATTTATTCCCAATTCCATTAATATTGGTATTGACGGAAATTTTGCGCCATGGGTGGGGGCTATGATCCCCGATATTGAGCAACAGTTATTGTTGGTTACAGATGAAGGCCGGGAAGAGGAAGTGATTATTCGTTTGGCGAGGGTGGGCTACGATTACACGATTGGATATTTAAAAGGAGGCTTTTCCGCCTGGATGGATGCAGGTAAAGAGATAGATGTCATTCGATCCATTACCGCTGATGAACTTGCTGAAATAGAGCAAAAAGAGAAGGTAAATGTGTTGGACGTTCGCAAAAAAAGCGAATTCGAAAGCGAGCATCTGTTAAGTGCAATGAATATGCCACTGGATTATATCAATGAAAGCATGCCACAGCTAAACAAAAATAAAACCTATTACGTGTATTGCGCCGGTGGTTATCGGTCTATGATATTCAATTCCATATTGCGGGCAAGGGGATATGATAAACTGGTCGATTTGAAGGGTGGTTTTAAAGCCATAAAAAACAGCGGTAATTTTAAGGTGAGCGATTATGTTTGCCCTTCTACCTTATTATAAATTGATTCCGGAAACGGGAAAGATTAACAAACTCAACTTAAAAGCAATAACGATGAAGCGATGGATACTCAAAAATAAATTATTTTTTGTGGGTGCTGCACTAGGTGCTGCAACCGGTTTCCTGTATTGGAGATTTATTGGTTGCAATAGTGGTAGCTGTGCCATTACGTCCAGTCCAATAAACAGTACGCTTTATTTTTCCATACTGGGAGCCCTAGCTTTAAGCATGTTCAAAACAAAGGATGCCGGCAATATTGAAAAGAAATAAAAGAAACACATTTAATAGAGAACGATGAATAAACAGGATCAATCGGTACATACAGCGCTTTGGTTCAGCAAAGTATTGCGTTGGGCGCTCGGACTTTTATTTATTGGAGTGGGTGTTTTTTATTACCACGAGGGTGGATGGCCTGCTATTTTATTTGGATTGATCTTCTTCGCCACAGGCTTCCTCCGTCCAAAACGATGTCTCCAGGAAGGATGCGAATTACCGGATACCAACACAAAAAACCAACTACGGGATACACAACAATAGTTCTACTGCAGGACTCTTAACTTTTCTCCTTTTGTGATCTGTTCAACATTTCTCAGGTCTTATTTTACATTAATGATGACTACAGTAAGGGTTATGCTATCAAAGACATGGCCGCGGCAAATAACAGGTGACCGGGAATATGGAGTATTCATGGAGAGGCTGCCATTTTAGCGGAAACCAATCACCGAAAAATACATAATACAAAGCGGTTTGCTCAAATGTTGATATCTTAATGCTTCAAATTGAGCATAAACAAAAACTTCAGGCGATCAAACAACCGTTTTGAACTATGAAAAAGGGAACAGCAGCAAAAAAAATTTTATCTATAGACATCGGTGGCTCCTCGATTAAGGCAACTGTTTTGAATGAAGAAGGCGTGCTATTACAAGATTTTCAAAAAGTGAAAACGCCCAAACCTGCACATCCTGAACAGGTGCTGGAAGCTATCCGGAACCTGGTTACGGGATTTAAACAATACGATTGTGTTTCAGTTGGATTTCCCGGTTATGTAAAAAAAGGGATCGTACATACTGCCCCCAACCTCGGTACCGAATTTTGGAAAAATATCAACCTCAATATATTGATCAGCGAAATGCTCGATAAGCCGGTTCGTATTGTAAATGATGCCGACCTGCATGGGCTGGGCGTGGTAAGTGAGAAAGGCTTAGAACTTGTGATTACGCTGGGTACAGGGTTTGGAACGGCTTTATTATGGAATGGCGAACTGCTGCCACATCTCGAACTGGCACACCACCCGGTAACCAAAAGTAAAACATACGATCAATACATCGGTGATATTGCACTGGAAAATGCAGGTCTTGAAAAGTGGAATACGAGAATACAAAGTGTCATTCATAACCTGAAAGTTGTATTTAATTACGACCGGCTTTATATTGGCGGCGGCAATGCCAAGAAGATTAATTTTCCCCTGGATGAAGATATCATTATCATCAACAATGAAGATGGCATCAGGGGCGGAGCGCGGTTATGGAAGCTCGATAATAGATATTTTTTTGAAGGCACGGCCAGTTAAGCTTTATTTCCCCTTGCCGTTTACAATTGCTGTCGTTAATCCCCCTTTGATTGTCGTTTTTGCACATTGACTTTCTGGTATACTTGTTGGATGTTTGTATTGTTAAACAATACCACAACATTAAACTATGAAACAATGGAAACGCATGAAAAAACAACGATTACTTTACAAAGCACAATTAATGCACCGATAGCGAAAGTTTGGACATACTGGACAGGTCCTGAGCACATCATTAAATGGTGTAATGCCTCCGACGATTGGCACACACCCAGGGCTGAAAATGACCTGAGGGCAGGCGGCCGTTTCGTTTCGAGGATGGAAGCGAAGGATGGCAGTATGGGGTTCGATTTTGGAGGAGAATACGATTCGGTAAGGACTAATGAATACATAGCCTACACCACTGATGATGCCAGGAAAGTGACCATTTCTTTTTCATCGCAGGGAAACAGTACCAATGTGGTGGAAAGCTTTGAAACCGAACAAACCAATCCTGTAGAAATGCAACGGGCCGGCTGGCAGGCTATTCTTGATAACTTTAAAAAATATACGGAAGCTCATTAGTGAGACTTTGTATATGGGTTGCACCGGGGTCTTCATGAACGGAACTCATGCATGGAGATGAGAAACCGGTGCGGCAAAAATGCCGAAAAAATACAACCATGAAATTATTTCAAATCATGCTGTTTATTGCCATTTGTTTTGCAGTGGCATGTAATAATAATCCTGAACAATCATCCTCGCTAAATGATGACAGCCGTAGCGTACCCGAAAACAAAATAATGATCCCCAACATGGTTTGTTATTCCGGGTCGAGCGGAAAGGATACTGTATTTTTAAAATTAGAAAAATTCCCCAATGCGGTAACCGGCAGTTTGTTGTACAATTTCTTCGAAAAAGATAAAAGCAGTGGCGATATTGATGGAAGGCTCGACGGCGATATGCTGATCGCCGATTATACATTTATGTCGGAAGGCAAACAATCTACCCGCCAGGTGGCATTTTTAATCCAAAACAGTATGGCGACAGAAGGGTATGGGCCGGTGGAGGAAAAAGAGGGGAAGATGGTGTTCACAAATCTTGCTGAAATAGATTTTAGTAAGGGGATTCAATTGCATCAAATTACATGTCCTGTTGAATGATGCTTGGTTATTAAAATCTTGCTGCCATTGTTGGTGTTGCGATGAGCTTTTGTGAACTGCCGTCACCAACAATATTTTCGCTGGCGCAGATGATCCAACGGGATATCTGCGTCTTACAAAGTTACCGGTCTCTGACCGGCACTTTCTTTTTAAATGCCGATTATAAATCGGCTGCTTTAAAAAGGCACAGATGATCTTGCAGAACATCCGCGCCAGTACGGTCATTTCACAAAACTCTTATCACTATTTGTGAATGTACATCATGCTTCGAACAAAATCAGTATCGCTTATCATTTTACCAAAAAGCAATAACAAAGCAGATGCCATTCCGAACTTTGAGCCTTCAGCCCGCCTAACTGGCACGACTACCGCTTATTACTACTACTACTACAAAAGAACTTTCCAAATATCGAACAAAATCACCCGTTCGTCGGAACAATGTGTCAGTTCGCCGAAAAGATGTATTGCAGGAATTACGGTATTCTACCTTTCACTTTGAAAATCCTGGTTCTATGGTCATTTAACATTTGCTATCTCAGCAAATGAATGATCCGGTTAAGCGGAAAGACCCTTGTTTCAACTAAATTTTACCCAAATGAAAAAGCTTCTCCTCCCAGGATTATTTTATTCGTTTTGCCTTGTGATGACTGGCTCCGCCCAGGAAATTGTTAAGCCGGTTTCTTATCCCGAAAAAACACCTCAACTGGCATTGAATGTACAGGGCATATACAACGGTTACCCATACCCCGGTAATATTGGTGTGGGTTTTGATATCAAGGGAATGTTTAGCGCCCAGCAAAATGCCGACGCCTATAATCAATACATTATTACTTTTAAAGGTACACACACCATCGCTGCAAATGGTCCTTCATGGGGCTCATTTGATAATGGGGAGTATAACAATGTAAGCGCTTTGATTATCCTGGCGGGTTACCGGTTTAACTTTGGCGCCCCCAGGTATATACACCAGGATTTTAGACGGGAAACCGGTGGATGGTTCATTGAAATCAATGGCGGCGGCGCCTATTACCGTTTTTCCAAAACCCTTCGGCCTACTGTATCACCGCTTATCGGATGCGCTATTGCGCCTAAACTGGAGGTGGTTGCTTCGTACACCGGCTCCTGGATATCCAAAAAAGGAAAATCTCCCCTTGCCGTTTTTGGAATGGGTTTGCAATATAAATTTTAGGAATAAAAAGGTTGCAGGGGTGGAAAGATTATCCCGGTTTTGAAGTAGAGTAAGCACCGCTCAATAATTGCTGCATATAAAGTAGTCCTCTTTCTTCTGTAAACGCTATGTTGCGCAACGGTACCTCGTTAATCCCGGCATAATTGTTTACTGCTTT
>DASUFG010000187.1:0-5688 GCA_036274715.1 Agriterribacter sp. | reverse complement strand
TCATTTTTTTTACACGCTGCAAAAAGCACTATAAAAGCTAATGCGAACAGCTTCGCTGATAACAATTTTTCAAGAGGCTTCATAAAATTCGTTTTTGTAAATGAATACTGCGTTATTGCATTATCAACTTCATACGTTGATCGAAACAATGGGGTTGCAAAAAATTATAAAAATGCAGAGCAACCATAATATTGATCTGTGGGTACCGCATAATGATTTTATAGAAAACGATTTTTTTTTATTGCTGTGTACCACTTCAGAATTAAAAGCAAACAAAAGCAATTGGAAATATTTTTTTACGGTTTGCTATAAACAAATGAGTTCAACCATTGTCGGGAGCATCGTTGTTTCTCTGAAGTTTTTTTAAATATTCGTTCTGTTTTATGTGGGGTCGATTTACTGAGTATCTGCAATTGCATCTTCTCTGCTGTGTATTTAAATGCTATACCGGGCTGTTTCCGGCAGTTCTGAAAAGCTGTTCCAGGTATCGGATTAATCCATTCATTTCGAGATATTTAGACGACAGCTATGGCAAGTGCAGGTAAAAGCCGGGGGGAACAGACCAGGTACTTCACCAGAAACAAATATTGGTATTTAAAATAAAAGATTAACTTCATTGACAACTTTTGAGAGAAATTTGCCAGAATCTGATTGCTTATGAATACAGATGAAGTATTGTGGAAAGGTCTTCAACGGGGAAACAAGGAAATGTTCCTGGACCTGTACCGGAGATACTACCATTGTCTTTTATTTATTGGATTAAAAGAGATAAAAGACGCCCATTTGGTTAAGGACGCCATTCAGCAATTGTTCTTATACCTGTGGGAGAAAAGAGAAACCATCCATGAAGCAAAAAATGTTAAATCCTACCTCGTCACTTCTTTTTTGAGAAAACTTTCAACCGACTGGAAAAAATCTGGCAAGGTCTCCACCCTGCAGGTCGTCCATAATAACTACGCCGAGGATGCGCCCCCTACCCCCGAAGAGAAGCTCATCAAAAAAGACGAGCAACATCACCTGTACAAGCTTTTATTAATTCACATTAATGAACTGCCTAATCGCCAAAAGGAACTTATCTTTCTAAAGTTCTACGAAGGTCTGAGCTATGAAGAAATAGTGCAGCAAACCGGCTTATCCCACCGCACAGTATACAATAAAATTCATGAAGGATTAAAGCGGCTGAAATTGGATATTGATAACAGCCAATATTCCAATAGCGCTACGCTTCTGATGTTAGTAGGCTTTTTAGCCTCATCTGCAAGCGTTTCGATATATCATTAATTCACCATTTCCCTGCCGGTTTTTTTTATAAAGGGTGCATCCCGGCATCAATCATTTTTTTTTCAAATCAACGGGTAAAAATATCCGGCAGGATACTCTGCTTTAATAACGGGTTATTAAAATCACACTATGCAACAGGATAAAATGGATGTAGCCGACCTATTGGCAGATGAATCGTTTATTAATTATTGCAAGGAGTCTTCTCCCGGGGACATGACATTTTGGGAAAACTATATGGCAGAAAATCCCGGTAATCGGGCATTGGTGGAGCTCGCCCGGGAAAGGTATGTTGCATTGCTCAACGTATTGGCGGAAGCAGATATGGACGAACAGGAGATGCGATTGAAAAGCAGGTTAGAGCAAAAAGACAGTGCGCCGGTAGTTCAAATGGGGGCGTGGCCGGAAACTCAAACTAAAAATAACCGATCCATCCTGGTTAAAATTTCCGCTGCGGCCGCGGTAGTGCTGGCTGTAGCGCTATTTGCCGTTAATTATTTTAATACGGGTAAACCTGCAAGCAGCAAAACATTTGTGACCGCCTACGGTGAAAGAAAGAATATCCAGTTGCCGGATGGTTCTGTTGTTAATTTAAACGCGGGAAGCAAAATAGAGATTAAAGAAAATTTTGGCGTTACCGACAGGCATGTGTACTTGCAGGGGGAGGCTTTTTTTGATGTAAAGCACGATGCAAAACTTCCCTTTATTGTTCATACCACGGCGATGGATGTAAAGGCATTGGGTACAGCATTTGATGTGAAGGCGTATAGTAATGAAAAAACCACTGAAACGTCTCTTATAAGGGGATTGGTGGAAGTAACCCTCAAAGAAAATGATAACCGGGTGCTGTTGCTCCATCCTAATGAAAAGGTGAAATGGGAACAGCCTGTTGAAGAAACCGGGGCTGCCCATTCGTCGCTGGTGAAGAAGAAAGAACCTTCGGATATGACCGACGGGCTAATGAAAAAATTGGTAGCCACCGATCGTGGTGATATAAAAGAGATAGCATGGAAAGAAAACAAATTAATATTTGAAGATGATGCTTTAGGCGATATAGCCATATTATTGGAAAGATGGTATGGAGCGAAAATTGAATTTGAAGATGACGCCATTAAAAATTACAGGTATACCGGCACTTATGAAAAAGAGGATTTAGGTACCGTGCTTGATTTCATGAAAGAATCGAAGCATTTCAATTTTAAAATGGAGCGGGGCGAGACGCTGAAAATCGTATTATCGAAATAAAAAAAAATACAGGGAATAATGCTGTAACATTTTCCCTGTACTAAAATCTTGAAACAGCTTTAAACCAGTTGTTTCTATTTTTTAATTTAAAACCCAAAATAAAGGTATGAAAAAAAATCATGCTTATAGATGGCATTATATAAGTCCATCTTTAACGAAGCTGCTTAAAATTATGAAACTAACTACCATTTTGCTATTTGTGGGCGCCATGTCCATCCAGGCAGGCGGTTTTTCACAGGATGTAAAAGTGAATCTTTCCCTTAACGGGGTAAAATTGACCACCTTCTTTAAAGTAGTTGAAAGAGAAACGGATTATCGTTTTGCGTTTTGCAACGACATTATTCCGGACGGCAGGATAATCACAGTTAAGGCAAGAAAAACCCCTCTATCCCAGGTAATGAATGATGTAATGTCGGTGGCGAACCTTAAATACCGCTTCGACGAAGTATCCGGTATTTTTATCATTTCAGAAACCGTGAAATCCGACATCAGGGAGATAAATGCCCCTCCTCTTCGAACTATTACGGGCACCGTAACCAACGAAGAGGGCGAACCCCTGGCTGGAGTGTCGGTGCAGGCAAAAGGAACGTCCAAAGCAATCATCACCGACGTTAATGGCACTTTTTCGCTCGAAGTGGAAGACAATGTGAAAACCCTTGTATTTTCTTTTGTGGGTATGATCACAAAGGAAGTGGCTATTGAAGGTACAACCCCTTTAAAGGTGATGCTTTCCATGGCTAACAGCGCATTGGATGAAGTGGTAGTGGTGGGTTATGGAACACAAAAGAGAACACTTGTTACCGGCGCGGTTTCCAGCGTAAGCGGTAAAACCTTAAATGAAGTGCCCGCGGTGAGCATATCCCAGGCCCTGCAGGGCCGGGTTTCAGGGGTTACCGTAACCAATAATGGAAGTCCCGGCGCGGCGCCCATCGTGCGTATCAGGGGCATCAGTTCCATCAGTTATGCTTCCGATCCTTTATACGTGGTGGATGGATTTCCAACCGGTGATCTTGAGGCCATTGACGTAAAGGATATAGAATCAGTTGATGTATTGAAAGACGCTTCTGCCGCTGCCATCTACGGTTCCAGGGCTACCAATGGCGTAATTATGATCACTACTAAAAAAGGCAGAAGAGATAGCCAGGTGCGGGTAAGCCTTGATTCCTATTACGGCACACAGTGGGTTGACCAACGGTTGGATCTGCTGAACACCGAACAGTTCAAGGAATATGCGCTTGCTTACAGAAATACGGCTACACCCCCGGGTGGCCAGGTTCCGCGGCTTTTACCACCCCTCATTGATGAGCCAACATATGTGGGCAGCTCGCAAACATATGGCCAAACCAATACCGACTGGCAGGATGCTTATTTCAGAAAAGGACCGATGACGGGTAACAATATCGGTATAAGTGGTGGAAATGGAATATCCCGTTTTTATGCATCTGCAGGATATTTTAATCAGAAAGGTACAACGCCGAGCGTGGGTTATAAACGGTATAATTTCCGCATTAACTCCGACCATAATATCAGTAAGGTGTTCACTTTTGGAGAGAATTTATATGTGGCGTATGGCGACAGGGCGTACGATAATAATGAAACCGGCTCCAGGACAAACCTGGTAAATGTGATCAGGATGATGCCCCATATACCGGTATATGATCCTACTTCAAACGGAGGTTACAGGGGTGTGGATGCTACCAAAGATGGGGGCGACCCTACCAACCCGGTGGAAGATGCGGAATTAAAAAACCCGGGCAACAGAACTACAACAAAGGTTTTGGGTACGGCCTACCTGGATGTTAATTTCACTGATTTTCTGAAATTCAGATCCACTTTCGGGGTAGATTATGCCAATACTTTGGATTACCGTTTTTCACCCATTTTCAACGACAATGGGGCTATTGCGGGTTCCAGTGCAACCGTGGCTACCATTACCAATAACCGTAGCATATCTTCGGTGCTGCTGGCTACGCAACAACTTTCATTCGACAAAACTTTTGGCGATCACCATGTGAATGCAGTTGCTGTGTACGAATACCAGGGACAAAAAACAAAGAATGAAAACGCAAGCGGTAACCAGGCATCGAATCAGCTGAAAACATTAAATAATGCCAGCAATGTATCTGTTCAAACTTTAATTGGTGAAAACAACCTGATATCCTACCTCGGACGTGTGAATTACGATTATAAGGGCAAGTATTTGCTGAGTGGCGCTATTCGCCGCGATGGACTCTCCGTTTGGGCGCCTGGCAAGAAATGGGCTACCTTCCCTTCGGGTTCGATAGGTTGGAGGATTGACCAGGAGGATTTTATGCAGGATCAGAATATTATTTCTGAATTAAAATTAAGGGCAGGATATGGTATTACTGGTCTTAACGGGCTGGTTTTAGGAAACACGCCCTGGCAGGTAAGTGTAAATGCTAACAGTGCACAATATCCATTTGGCGGTTCAATAACTGGTGGTCCCGGTTCTTCCATCCAGCGGTTGGGAAACAAGGACCTGGAATGGGAAAAAACCAATCAATTGAATTTTGGGCTTGACTTAGGATTCTTGCAAAACAAGTTCACCGTTTCGCTTGAGTATTACCAGCGCAAAACCGATAACCTGATCCTGAGCGTGCCACTGGCTCCTTCTTTTGGGTATCTTACCAGCACCGTGGCTCAAAACGTGGGTTCTATGGAAAACAACGGATTTGAAGCACAACTGGGATATAACGACAGATCGGGTGATTTTACCTGGTTTGCCAGTGCCAATTTTAGTTTTGTAACCAACCAGGTAACAAGATTGGCCGAAGGCGTTACAAACATAGAAGCAGGCGGTGACGCGGATTTTGGTACTTATAATATTACCAATACCGCTGTTGGGCAGGTTATTCAATCCTTCTACGGCTGGAAGGTGGAAGGTATTTTCCAGGATGCGGCGGAAGTGGCCAGCCATGCTACACAAACCGCATCAACTGCGCCAGGCGATCTTAAATTTGAAGATACCAATAAGGATGGTGTAATCGATGTAAAAGATCGCCAGTTCCTGGGCAGTTTCATTCCCAAAATGACCTACGCATTAAACCTGGGCGCTAATTACAAGAACTTTGATTTTTCCGCTTTTTTCCAGGGCGTGTCGGGTAACAAAATCTTTAATGCCACCAGGGTCATTACCGAGGGTAT
>DASUFG010000186.1:0-16587 GCA_036274715.1 Agriterribacter sp. | reverse complement strand
TTACAATTTTAACTATATGACGTTTTTCTTGCACGATTACTATATTTTATCTTCAGTTTGAAATATTTTCTCAATAATTTTTTCATTAACCAAATTTTTTGAAATAAAGCTTGCAATAAACAATACTTTTCTTACCTTTGCGTTATTCTTACGCATTGCAGCAACATTAAGCCATCACCCGATTTAACTTGCTCTTAAGCTTTCCATAACTTTCGATTTACGTTTGCTGCTGACTTTTGCCATCATCCATTGCTGCTCCGGATGCTTCGCCAATACCATTTCGGTTTTGCCACGTAAACCAGATCATTTCCGTTTGCTTACCATGCATGCCATATGATGATATGATTGCTTCCATAAAACGAAGTAAACAAAAACAAATACATATGGAACCACGTACATTTTTCTCAGCGATCCGCGCGTCTTTATTCGCAATCGCTATTTCTACAGTTGCCATTTCGGCTACTGCAAACCCCGTTTCAGTTGGCGACCCGCTTGAAAAAGCTGCCGAAGTTCGCTACCTAGGAACAGACCAGGAGTCCCTTATTTTTAACATCAAGTACGACAATGTGAATGCTTCAAAATTCCTGGTTACCATTAAGGATGAGAATGGCACAACCATTTTCCAGGATGCATTTTCCGAAGTTAACTTCAACAAAAGGTTTTTACTCAAATTGGAAACGAACAAAGTTGTGTTTATCCTGAGCGATAAAACCAACAGGTACACAGAATCATTTTCAATCTCCAAAGAAATCCGCACGGTTGAAGATGTAGAAGTTAAGAAACTTAACCAGTGATAAGCGAAAACACTTGCATTTGTAGTCTGCATATGCAAGTTCGGGAAAGCTTTTCATTCACATGAAACACGCACAATAGCGGATTTTAATTAAAAGACGGGGGCAGGTTATTAAGCCTGCCCCACGGGATACGAAAAGCCGTTAGCAGGAACCCACTGAAATCACCCGCTTACTTCAATTTTGTAAGCACTTCTTTTAAAGCTGCAAAATTTACCTGGGTACCGGGGTTGGCCGTTTCTTCGGTATAAGCAATTGTACCCCCAGCGTCCACTACCACTACGCCCCTTTTGGCAACACCTTTAATACCGAGGGTAAAATTGCAATGATACATTTCGTATTCGTGTATAGCCTGCTTATTAAAATCCGACAACAGATCAAAATTGATATTGTTTTGCGTTTTAAAAATACCTAATGAAAAAGGCATGTCCACCGAAATGCCCACAACCGTTGCACCTATTTCATTGTAAAAGGTTTGTTCATCGCGGTTACTGCATAACTGCTCGGTACAAACACTGGTGAAGGCTGCTGGAAAAAAATTAATCACTAACGTCTTTCCTGCAAAATCGCTTAATGCAACTTCCTTCCTGTTTGTATTAAATAATTTGAAAGCGGGTGCTTTTAAACCAACTGCTAAAGCCATAACATAATTTTTATGATGAATTAAAAGTAAAATGGTTGGTTTGTAATAGTACGAAACAATTTGAAAAAATCAAGATTCGCGAAGTCCCCTTTTTAACCGACAGGTTTTCTTTATCTGCATTGTTAAAGGTTCCACCAGTAATTGAACTTTAATACAAATGCCCTTGTTTTTACTGCCAGGGGACCGGGATAATAATTATCGGTATACACCAAAAAAAGATCAGATGCGGGTTTATAGCGCCATTGAAACCGGGCATTGATGTTTACATTTTTTTGCTGTTCATTATATTGAATATAGGTGGTAAAAAACAGGGTATTGGTAAATGTAACATCAATACGCGGGCCAATCAACAGGAAACTTTCTTTGCCCCAGGGTTGCGGTAGCCGCAATTGATTATAACTGGCACTCATGGTAATATTTACAAAGGGTTGAAACCGGTAACCAATATCACTGCTCGCTGAAATCAAATGTCCATTGGCATAATATCCGCCATAATGCAACGAGCAGGTGTAGGTAAACAAATGCTGCGGCGCAGAAATATATTCAAATCCGATCGTTTTCCATTCATGCTTTGTACCGGCAAGTAGCGAATCTTTACCCGTATTTGTTGGATCAAACGGATTCAGCAATTGCACATAGTCATCCTGCGCAATTAAATTAAGTGTGCTCCTGGAACGAAAAGTAAGCAGGTATGACAGGATATTGGTGTGATCTGTTTCTTTGAACCCGTTATTAAAATAATAATTAGCCAGGAGTTGCGGGCCATGGCTCAATATGCTACCTCCTTTAGGGAAAAAATAATACGTGATGGTGGGATTCAATTTATAATATCCCTTTCGGGGCACATAACCTACCTCGGCGGTAAAGTTTTCTCCAACATGCTGCACCTCGCCAGCAATCAACCATTTACGGCTGCTGTATTTAATATTTGCAGCTTGTGTCCAGTCATCACTTGAAATCCCAGGCTGAAAGGATTTCAATAAAGTAGCCTTCCCGGTCCACACATTGTTTGATGATGCCAGGTTATATTCAATGCCTGCATTCCTGTTATAGCGGGAGTAGGTCGTTTTACCGCTATCGGCGGCTGCATCCGGTTGATAGTTTAGCGAAGCTTTATCAACATATATAAACCCGATATTGGAGCGTTTGAAAACCTTGCGCTGTAAAGATAGCACCGCAAAATTCTGGGCGGGTAGCCCCGTTTCGTCCACCCTGGCTGTAAGCATATCCATTGCGCCTATACGCCAGTTCTCATCGAGCTTGCCGCTGAGCCTGGTACCAAAATCAATAGGCACTCCCAATCCTATACGCCTTGAAAAAAATGGGCGGATATCGCTGTACCCAAAATTGGCAAATAGGTCGCCGTTCTCTAAAAAAAACTGCCGCCGTTCCGGGAAGAACAATTCAAACCTGCTGAGGTTTGTTACCTGCTTATCTACTTCTACCTGCGAAAAATCGGGCCGAACCGTAAGATCAAGATTTAATGATGGGCCTAATGATATTTTAACATCACCGCCAATGTTTTTATTGAAAATGGCTTTTGAATCGGTGAGATAATTTTTTGCTGCTCCACCCAGCACGTATGGAATAACAGAAATATTGGACCGCGGCGCCGGTGGCGGTTCATCCCATATAATAGATCCGGTATAAGCCAGGGAAGCCGTAGGAAACTGGCGTGGCACAGGCGTCCAACTTGATTTTTCAGTGGTCTTAAGATCGTTGCGGCTGAAGTTTACACCCCATTGCATAGCTCCTTTTTTATACCGGATGGTTTTGAAAGGGACGGCCGCTTCAAATATCCATTTGTCGTCGTAATTTTTTACCGCCGACGACCACTTGTTATCCCAGTTCAGATCTACTTTCCCGCCATCATACATGGCGCCATCCCATTGGGCGCCGAAAGCATTTGCACCAAAAGAAACACCTGTTGTCTGGTCTTCAAAAGTATCCATGAAGAACAGGAAATTGTCATTTTTAACAAACGAAAAATCACGACGCAGTGATTCCACCATATGCCTGCCCTTGTTGTAATTATAACATATTGCAACCAGGTAAAGGTTTTCATCATCGTAGGTCATGCTCACATCGGTATGAACATTGGCGAAGCTGGTATCCATGGGTAGTACCATATAAAAATCAGCGGCATGTTCTGCGTCTAGCCATGCCTGTTCATCGGCTATTCCATCAATTTTGATAGCGGAGGATGCTTTGTGAATATGCAGTTGAAACGAAGCATTTTCCTTTTGAGCCTCTGCAACAAAATGAGAAACCATTAAAAAAAAGCAGATAACAAAGCGATTCAATAGAAATTATTTTGATATAAAATGCAAGGGGGAAAGATAAAACTTTTTAGCATGCTGGATACAATATTCTGCAGATATGATCGTAGTATATTCGCTTTTTGAAAATATTTTTACATGCGAAAAATAATTGTACTATTTCCTATTCTATTTTGTCTTGCGATAGTGTCCTGCAGAAAGGGGAACACTGCTGATTCGGTGAATCAAACCGATTCTTTGGGAAGCGGGTGGAGTAAGGTTGACATAGGGGAAGGAAATTTCTTCATTGATGTTTTTTTCTTTGGAAGCATGGGTTTTGGAACAGGTGAAAAAAGTATTTTTATATCCAGAAACGAGGGAACTACCTGGGCCATCGCATACCAGGCTGAATTAGAAATAACAAATATTGCTATGGGAAGTAAAAATAATGCTGTATTTGTATCCGGCAGTGGGGGTAAAATATATTTTACCAGCAACGGAGGTGATAGCTTTGACAGTACTACCGTTGCCGACAGCGGGATATATGACGCTTTTTTTGTGAGCGAAAATATGGCTTATGCTTTAGGTGATAATTTATGGAAAACAACAGATGGCGGCAATAGTTGGGAACTTTTGCATGCTTTTACCCCTCCATCCCGTTTTTATAAAACCTTATTTTTTTCTGATGAAATGAATGGCTGGGTAAGTGTTCCCACCGGCTTATTTAAAACAACAGACGGGGGCGTAAACTGGGTAAAGATCGACTCAGATTTATTTTCATGGACTATCGGAGGAATATTTTTCCATGATGCCAATAGTGGCTACATATCAAATCGAAATAACATTTTAAAAACTGAAGATGGTGGCGCTTCCTGGAATATCGTCTATACCGACCCACAGGGAGTTGCTATTGACATACATTTCGTGACAAGGAATCTTGGGTATTTCAATACACAAAAAAGCATTTATAAAACCACCGATGGGGGGTTGAGTTGGTCGAAGGAGGTTAGATTAAGACAGGATGGTGGAAATTCCGGCGCCGTAGAACTACATTTTACGGATGCAAATCATGGATGGGTAAGTGGCTCCCTTGGATCAATCCTAAAATATGTCCGATAAAGAAAAATTTTCCCTACAGCTTTATTTCTTCTTCGTTGCTGTCGAAAAAATGAAACTCGGTGAGGTAATAATTGTTGTTGGCTTTCAGCTTCATTTTTTGTTTGTATTTCCAGCTCCATTTGCGGCGAATGGAAATAAAACCTTTGGTGAGGTAGGCATATATGATGGGATGCACCACAATGGTGAGGCCAGAGTGCTTTTGCATAACCAGGTAACTGATGTTCTTTTCAATTTCATCTTCCAGCACCAGCGTAGATGATATTTTACCCGACCCATTACAGGTGGGGCAAACTTCCTGGGTATTGATATTCATCTCGGGCTTCATACGCTGCCGCGTAATTTGCATTAACCCGAATTTTGAAATGGGAAGTACCGCATGCTTGGCGCGATCGGCCCTCATACATTCCTCCATTGCTTCAATGAGCTTGCGCTTATTATCGGGCAATTTCATATCAATGAAATCGACAACTATAATACCACCAATATCCCTTAACCGCAATTGCCGGCCAATTTCGGCAGCCGCTTCGAGATTGGTTTCCAGGGCATTCATTTCCTGGTTATTGCTTACGCTTTTGTAACCGCTGTTTACATCAATTACGTGCAGGGCTTCGGTATGCTCAATAATAAGGTAGGCGCCGCTCGGAAGGTTCACCGTTTTACCAAAGGAAGCCTTAACCTGTTTGGTAATACCATACTGGTCGAAGATGGGCGTTCCGTTATGATAAAAAGAAACAATTTCCTTTTTTTCAGGCGCTATTTTTTGAATATAATTTCGGGTATCGTTGTAAATGTTTTTATCATTCACCACTATGCGGTTAAAATCTTCATTCAGAAGATCCCGCAACATGCTGTTGGTTTTGGTTTGTTCGCTTAAAATTTTGGAAGGTGCCACAGCCCCTTTCAGGTTTTGCTGCAAACTTCTCCAGCTTTCTACCAGCATTATTAAATCTTCATGCAATTCTGCCGTGTTTTTTCCTTCTGCTGCGGTTCTTACAATTACACCAAAATTCTTTGGCTTGATGGATTCAACAATTTTATGCAAGCGCTTACGCTCCTCAGAAGAATGTATTTTACGGGAGACCGCTATTATGTCGTTAAAGGGCGTAACCACCACAAATCTTCCGGGCAATGAAATTTCGCAGCTCAGTCGCGGGCCTTTAGCCGCGATGGGCTCCTTTAAAATCTGCACCAGTATATTAGGCTTTTGTCCTAATACCTCGTTGATCTTCCCGGTTTTAATAATTTCAGATTCTGTTTGGAATTGCGCAAAATCGAAGGGTTGCCCTCCGTTATCATTCATCGCCTGCTGGGTAAATTTGAGTAAGGAGCGGGCATACGGACTAAGGTCGGTATAATGCAGAAAGGCATCTTTTTCGAACCCCACATCTACAAAAGCAGCATTGAGCCCCGGGATAAGCTTTTTTACTTTTCCCAGGTACAAATCGCCCACGGCAAAACTGGCATCCGCTTTTTCGTGATGCAATTCTACCAGCTTTTTGTCTTCCATTAAGGCGATTTCAACGCCTACAGGAGCCGCATTAATTATTAATTCTTTGTTCAAAGCAAAAAGCCTTTAAATGAACCATCAAACAAACAGGAAAAACCCAACCGGGAAGGTTGTCAGCACATGCAATTTGCACCTATATGCAAGCGCGGATACAACAACCTTCAACTTCACATTACATACATCCTTCGTTGCAGACTATCCGCATTGAAAAACAGCAACGGCTATTTGTTTTTCTTCTTGTGACGATTCTTTCTCAGGCGCTTTTTACGCTTATGAGTAGCAATTTTATGACGTTTCCTTTTTTTACCACAAGGCATAAACCAAATAGTTTTTTGTTAGTTAATTATTATTATTTCAATGCATTAATCCGTTCGTCTATTTCCTTAAGCGCCTCGGGGTTTTGGATGAACTTTTTACCCGCTTCATACCATTGAGCCGCTTTCGCGCTCTCGCCATGGCGTTCGTAAGCTTCAGCTAATAAGAAAATGGCTTCTGTATTATCAGGTTCGGCCTCCACTACGATATTCAATCGCTCAATCGCCTTATCATACTGTCCCGTCATTATTCCACCATAACCCAACATAAATTGGGCATACATATTTGCAGAATCCCTTCGAACCACTTCCAGTATTTTTTGAATGCCCTCCATTGGGCTTGACGCGCCGGATGCACCAAAAATATAACTGCTTCCCAATCCTATTTTGCTTGAATCATTGTCGGGGTTCAGCGTTAAAGCCTCTCTAAATAGATCAGCAGCCTGGTTGGCCATCCATACCTGTAAAGCATGTTGATCTACACTTTTAAGCTGCTTTAAATACAAATGGGCAGCAAAGGTGAGATTTTTTTCAGAATTTTCCAATTTGGACTTTTCTCCGAGGTAGAACATGAAAGGTTCAAAAACGTGTGCTGAATCTTTCCAGAAAGTAGCCAATTCATCGTATAATTTTATTTTCTGACCGGCTACATCTCCCCTGGTAATAGAGTTTTCCCTGGCAGTAAGCCAGGCCTGCCGCTCAGGAGATAGCCTCGCCTTGGCCGTTTCGAGTATAGACTGAGAGGTTAACTGTTCATCGTTATGTGCAGGTTCAGCCTGTGTGGTGGGTAAATTTGAAGCATTCGGCTTCGTTCTTCCAAAAAAATAAAGGCTCACTAAAAGGATGAGCCCCGACGTTACCACCGTCCATTGTTGCTTCTTCACGCGCTTTTAATTTAGCGGCAAAGTTAAATGCTATCTTCGGTCTCATCATCAAAATTCTCCTCAACAGGTTTTGCCGATTGCAATTTTTTTACTTCGTGAACAAATTCTTTAGCGGGCTTAAATGCAGGTATATAATGTTCGGGGATATGTACTGCTGTGTTCTTCTTAATGTTACGTCCTATTTTGGCAGCCCTTTTCTTGGTAATAAAGCTTCCAAATCCGCGGATATAAATATTCTCGCCTTTAGAAAGATTTTCTTTAACCTCCTTAAACAAAGTTTCTAATGTAACTAAAACGTCTACTTTTGGTATCCCAGTTTTTTCGGAGATATTGTTAATGAGATCAGCTTTTCGCATGGTATTGTTTTTTATAAGTAAATGAAATTCAATGATAAAATAAAACAAATAATGCATTTTCTGCAAGTTATTGTTCCAAATTTTTTTCCGCTGTGCTTCAGCGGGGCAAAAAGTTGGCTCGCAACTGCCATTTTGCATTTGATTATTACTGAACGCAGAGAATATCAGAAAATTGTATATTATATAAATAAAAAGCCCGGCAGGTGCTTGAATAACAGTTAATTATCCGCATATGACGTCATTTTTCACGAAAAACCTGCTCAAATGGAACAAAAAAATCAATAGGCGGGACATGCCCTGGAAGGCGGAAAAGGATCCTTACAAAATATGGCTAAGTGAAATCATCCTTCAGCAAACCAGGGTAGAACAAGGGTGGAATTATTACCTGAAGTTTACTAATGCCTTCCCAACGGTGCAGCAGTTGGCTAATGCCCCCGAAACAAAAATTTTTAAATTTTGGGAAGGATTGGGTTATTATTCCCGCTGCAAAAACCTCATTGCCGCTGCCAAAGTTATTAATACAGAATACAACGGAATATTTCCTCCATCGTACGACGATATCTTAGCCTTGCCAGGTATTGGACCCTATACCGCATCTGCCATTGCATCTTTTGCCTTTAACCAACCCTATGCTGTGGTTGACGGAAATGTGCAGCGTGTATTAGCCAGGGTGTTTGGCATTCATACAATTGCAGACTCCACAAAAGGCAAAGCCCTTTTTAATACCCTTGCCACAGAACTATTGGATAAAAAGCAACCGGATGTGTACAACCAGGCTATTATGGACTTTGGCGCCGTAGTTTGCAAGCCTAAAGCCCCTATGTGCACTCAATGTGTGATGCAAAAAGACTGTATTGCATATCAATCAGGAATGGTGGAAATGCTCCCCATAAAGGGAAAAAAGACCGCAAAAAAGAATCGGTGGCTATATTACTTTATTATCTCACACAAGAACCGGATATTTATCAGGAAAAGAACCGGAAAAGATATCTGGCAAAACCTGCATGAATTTTTTTTAGTAGAAACGCAAACTGCGCTTACTAAAAAAGCATTATCGCAGCATCCACTTATATCGAAGTTACTCAAACAAAAAGTGGGTATCATTTCGCATGTTTCAAAACTACAAACGCAACAGCTTACCCACCAAACACTTCACGGACAATTTATTGAGATCGGTCTGAAAAAACGGCCCGATTTAGGAGCGGATTTTATCGGAGTGCCTTACCATGAGCTCAGGCACTATGCGTTCCCTAAATTTATGATTACCTATTTGCAGGAAAAAAATGTAAATTTAAGTGAGCAATGATGATGGTAGTTCATTTGAAGGAATCTAAAACAAGTTTTATGCGTGGAGTAAACAGAGTAATGTTAATTGGCAACCTTGGTAAGGATCCTGACATTCAATTTTTAGAAGGAAACATTGGAGTGGCAAAATTTCCGCTGGCAACAACAGAAACTTTTAAAGACCGCACCGGAAAATTAATCAGCCAAACAGAATGGCATACTGTTGTGTTGTGGCGTGGACTGGCAGAACTGGCTCAAAAATATCTTCATAAGGGAAGTTTAGTGTATATCGAAGGCAGGTTGCGTACGCGAAGCTGGGAAGACAAGGATGGCAACCGGAAATTCGCCACTGAAGTGGTGGGCGACAACCTGATCATGCTGGATAAACGGGTAGATGGCGCCCACGGCGCCAATCACGCCAATGACCATCCTGAGGGGTTCAATACTGATATTCCACCCATCAGCGATTCGTCTTCCGAAAACATGGCTTTTTAATATTTTACACGATTATTTATTTTTGTGCGTTATTTTACAGTTGGCAGGCCTTTGACCTGCCTTTCTGATTACACCATATTCTTCACAAAAAAGCGCTGATTTGGATTATCCATCGGTTATATTGGACGGTGTGCTCAAATTTAAACCTATACTGCTCGCAGTTAATCCGCAGAGCATTACCATTTTAATTATACTGCTGTTGTCCTTATTAATCATATCCTTTTTTGTATCCGGTGCAGAAGTGGCTATGTTTTCGCTCACCTACAGGGATATCAATATGCTCAAAACAAAACAGCACCCTGCGGCAAGAAGAATTATCACATTGCTGGATCAGCCTAAAAGACTCCTGGCTACCATGCAGATCACCAATGCATTCGTAAATATCGGCACCATAATCGTTACCAATGTACTCATGGATGAATTGCTGCAGCAACCCAATACCTTTTTGAATTTCATCATCAAATTAATCGTTATTGTTTTTCTGCTTGTGCTTTTTGCCGAGATATTACCCAAGGTATCGGCCACCCAAAATAATCTAAGGTTTGCGTATAGCGCTTCGCTGCTTATTGAAGTTTTATACAGCTTTTTCAGCAGTGCGAGCAAATGGTTTGTAAAATATTCCACTGGTATTGAAAGGAGTTTTGGCGGCATCAAACACCATCATGTGTATAACCCCGAGGACATTGACCAGGCCATAGAAATGAATGCCACAGAAAATACAACGGAGGAAGAAAAAAATATCCTTAGGTCAATCGCCAGGTTCGGCCAGGTTACGGTAAAGCAAATTATGATTACCCGCCTCGATGTAAGCGCTATTAATTACAATACCCGTTTTCGTGAATTGATAAACAAAATAGAAGAGCTACACTACTCAAGACTGCCTGTATATAAAAACAACCTTGATGATATAGTGGGCATTATACATACAAAGGATGTGTTACCTTTTGTGAATGAAAATAATGATTTTGACTGGCACTCATTAATCCGGCAACCATATTTTGTACCGGAGCAAAACCTCATTAAGGAGCTTTTACGTGAACTGCAAAAAAAGAATACGCATTTTGCGGTGGTGGTAGATGAATTTGGTGGTACGGAAGGTATCGTAACGATGGAAGACGTTATGGAAGAAATTATTGGCGATATACGCGATGAGTTTGACGACGAGGAAAGTGTGAATAAGAAAATAGATGACAACACCTATATTTTTGAAGGGCGGATAATGATTTCAGACGCCTGTAAGGCCATGGGATTGAATACCGATACCTTCAGCCAGTTAAAAGGAGAAAGTGAATCTTTGGCCGGGCTGGTACTGGAACTGGCTGGTGAAATACCCCAGGAGAACCAGGTGCTTCAGGTTGGCGACTTTGAATTTACTGTGCTGGAACTGGACAAAAACAGAATCAAAAAAGTAAAAGTAACCATCCGTTTATTAGCGGCTCAATAAAAAGGGTTACCAAAGTATTTCTACAATGATTAAAAACAATACAGCGCTACCGTTATTTTTATTTCTTATCCTGTTAACCTCCTGTAACAGCAATTATACCCCCCGCCCTACCGGATATTTTAAAGTAGACTTTCCGAAACATGAATACCAATTGTTTAATGAGGCTGGGTATCCTTACAGCTTCGAATACCCGGTGTACAGCAACATCGTTAAAGACAGTTCACTTTTTGATGACAATCCCGATAATCCCTACTGGATCAATGTTGACATTCCGTCCTTTAATGCAAGGATTTACCTGAGTTATAAAACCATCGGCGGAAAATCAAATTATAAAGTAAAAACTGAAAATGGTTTTAAAGATTCAACCTCGTTAAACACTTTCGAAAATCTCCGCGAAGATGCGTATAAAATCACATTCAAACATACTGCGAAAGCGTCATCGATTGAAGACTCGGCGTTTGTTACACCCCATGGAATTGGAGGTGTTTTTTTTACGGTAGGCGGTAACGCAGCAACAGGCAAACAATTTTTCGCAACTGATACCGTCAAGCATTTTCTACGCGGTGCATTATATTTTAATGAAACCCCTAACGAAGACTCCTTACACATTATGTACGATTTTTTGCAGCAGGATATGAAATATATGATCAATACGCTGCAGTGGAAATAAGCGGTTTATGGTTTAAAGTTCATCGTGAAACTCAATAACCAAACCGCAATATTGTATCTTCATAAAAAATATCTGTGATAGAAATAGATAATGTCCTGGTAAGCGATGAGGTTGTACAAGCACAATTTGTATGCGACCTTGTAAAGTGCAAAGGGGGTTGTTGTGAAGATGGAGATGCCGGCGCCCCTTTAACCCGTGAAGAAACTAAAATATTAAATAAGGTTTTTGAAGCGGTAAAACCCTATCTTACAACAGAAGGATTAAACGAAATAGCACAAAGAGGGAAATACTATACCGACGACGAATTTGGATTTGTAACCCCTACCATTAACGGGAAAATCTGCGCGTACGGGCACTATGACGAAAAAGGCATTATTAAATGCGGCATTGAACAAGCCTATCTGGATGGAAAAATAAAGTGGAAAAAACCCATTAGCTGTCACCTGTATCCCGTTAAAACCAAAAAAACGAAAACATACGAAATGGTGAACTATGAGCCCCGCGAAACTTTGTGCAACCCAGCATGCCAACTGGGCAAAAAATTACAGGTTCCGGTATATGTTTTTCTTAAAGAAGCGCTGATCAGAAAATTTGGTGAAGATTTTTACGGCGTTCTTGACCAGGTAGCCAAACAATATTACTCCAAAAATGAGTGAACAAGCATCCACTTTCATAGCAAAAAGCACTATTAAGGCACCCGATCTGGAGCATCGGAGAACCATCAACTATAATATTGGAAAATATAACGCTGCCGTACCCAACGGCAAAAAGCAGTTTCACGACCTTAAACTCGCGAGGGAACGTGCCAAGAACCTGAAATGGCGGGCCATTGAAACCCTTGATCAGCAACTGGAAGAATTTGAAAGGCAGTTTGCAGCACGCGGAGGCAAAGTAATATGGGCCGAAAACGCGCAACAGGCCTTAGATGAAATATTAAATATCTGCAAAGAAAGAGAATGCAAAACTATTGTAAAAAGCAAAAGTATGGTTACGGAGGAACTGCACCTGAACCGATTTTTGCAAAAGCACGGCATTGAAAGTATTGAAACGGATTTGGGTGAATACATACAGCAGCTGGATGGAGAAGCACCGTACCACATTGTAACCCCCGCCATGCACAAAAGCAAAGAGGATATCGCCAAACTTTTTGCTGAAAAGTTAGGAACAGATTCCAAATTAAATCCTGAACAACTTACCCAGGTTGCCCGTAATATTTTACGAAAAAAATATACAGAAGCTCAAATCGGCATCACCGGCGCCAATTTTTTGCTTGGCGACATCGGTGCCATAGCCATCACGGAAAATGAAGGGAATGCCAGGTTAAGCTGCGCCTGGCCGCCTGTGCATATTGCCATAGTGGGCATTGAAAAAATAATTCCTTCATTTTCAGACCTTGGACTTTTTTGGCCCTTACTGGCAACTTATGGCACGGGGCAGTTTGTTACTTCCTACAATACTATCATTACCGGCCCGCGCCAACCGGGTGAAACAGACGGACCGGAAGAAATGTATGTAATATTGTTAGACAATGGCCGCACTAACCTTTTGGCCGATGCAACGTCGCGGGAAGCATTGTACTGCATTCGTTGCGGCGCCTGTCTTAATGCCTGCCCCGTATACAAAAACATTGGCGGGCACAGCTATAATACGACTTACAGTGGACCCATCGGCAGCGTTATTACCCCACATTTAAAGGGGCTAAAGGAATGGAGCCACTTAAGTTATGCATCATCGCTTTGCGGCAACTGCACCGCAGTATGTCCTGTAAAAATTAATATACATGAGTTATTACTTCATAACAGGCATCAGTCGGTAGAACAACATAATACCTCCTGGGCTCAAAGGATAGCCTGGAAGGGATGGAAACAAGCCATGCTGCATCGCTCCATGATGAATATGGGGAATCCAAAAATAAAAAACTGGTTAGTCAATAAAATTTTTACGGGTTGGGCAACGCAGCGGAATAAATTGCAGTTTCCTGCAAAAACATTTAACGAAATATGGTCAGAACGGCACAACCCGGCAAAGTAATTGTTTCCCGGTCCTATCCTGCATTACCACCAAAAACCGTTACGGATTTTTTCGGTTGGTTTCACCCAGTTGTTTATTTTGTGTAATAAATACGCCCTGGATACATGGTTTTAATCTATACACCCCTACATAGCCCAAGGTTGCAGTATATCGCTGATGTGTTGTTGCAACATCTTTGTGGTATAGAAACATCCTTCACATCCACGCCGGAAACTTTTATGCAATATGACGGTGCCAAGATCAATTACTCCGAACACCGTATTGCAGAAGATGAATTAAGAATAACACCTGCATCGCTGCTGCTCGAAAACAACATTCGCCCACAAAATATCAGTGTCAAAGAAAGGGGAGCGTACAAAATATTATTCCCTTCTGAAAACGGCGATTTTCCCTTCGACATTTTTGCGGCTTCTTTCTATCTGCTCAGCAGGTACGAGGAATATTTGCCTCATCAGCCGGATGAATACGGAAGGTTCCCGCATACCGAAAGCATAGCGTATAAAGAAGACTTTCTGCAACAGCCCTTAATCAATCAATGGCTGTCGGATTTCCGGAAAATACTGCAGTCTAAATTTCCCATGCTGGTCTTTGCCATACAGAAATTCAGGTTTATTCCCACTTACGATATTGATATTGCCTTCTCGTATTTGCATAAAGGCATTGTGCGAAACGCAGGCGGACTTGTGCGGTCAATTCTAAAAGGGGAGCTGGCGGCCATAAAAGAACGCTTTGATGTGCTGACAAAGAAAAAGGAAGACCCATTCGATGTATACGAATGGTTATATGCTTTGCACCTAAAATTCGGTTTGCAACCCTATTATTTTTTCCTGGTAGCAGGTTCTTCAGGAGAATTTGATAAGAATGTTGATCCGCAACAGGCAGAAATGCAGGAGTTGATCAGGTACCATGCTATGGGATATCATGTGGGCATACACCCCTCCTGGCAGAGTGGTGATGATGGCAAATTGCTGGATGAGGAAATAAAAACACTGGAAAATATCATTAACCGTAAAGTGGTGCACAGCCGGCAGCATTATATTAGGTTCAACCTGCCCAATACCTACCGGCAACTGATTAAACAGGGTATTTTAAATGAATTTTCGATGGGGTATGGAGCAATCAATGGCTTCAGGGCCTCCATCGCATCGCCATATTACTGGTACGACCTGTCAACAGAAACAAAAACTTCCATGCTGGTATACCCCTTTTGTTTTATGGATGCCAATGCGTACTACGAACAAAAGCTCACTCCCTCGCAAGCCTTTAGCGAAATACAGCATTATCACAATGTTATCAAGAAGGTGAACGGCACCATGATCACCATTTGGCACAATAATTTTTTTGGCACGGATAAAATGTTCCAGGGCTGGAAAGACGTGTATGAAATATTCCTGGAACAAATAGTGTATTGGGACCTGTAGTTGTTGGTAGATGGTACCAAAAGAATTGGATATCGCAATTCTATACACCTGCACCAAAAGGACTTTCAACCGACGATGCACGAGGTTAACAGTAGTTCTTCAGCAACCACTGCATAAAAAAGTAATACCAGGAAAAATGCCTTTCTTCTTCCTGGTATTATATTACAGATAGGACGTGCAAATCGGAAAACATTGACCAGTAAACCTCTTTATTTCTCCATGGGATGTTCCTTCAGCAATTCGTCGGGCGAATAAAAGTCAACCTTGTTTTCCGTAGCTGCTCGTACCTGTTTAACTTTACCAGCAGAAATTGCTGGTGCCTCGTTGCCGTGCGAGTTTCTTACATAAGTTAAAACTGCAGCAATTTCACCATCAGTAAGCAGTTTCCCAAAAGGAGTCATCGGCACCTGTCCGGTATATTTTGTACCGTTAAGTTCCAACGGACCAAGCAGCCCTTTCAGCACCACTTTTATCAGCCGGTCTTCATTGCCGGTAACCCATTTTGAACCGGCAAGTGGTGGAAAGCCGGAAGCGCTAAGTCCCTTGCCATCTGCCTGGTGGCAGGTAATGCAATATCCTTCACGTTCATAAATCGCTTTCCCGGCGTTGAACATTTCCGATTCGTTTCCTTTTAATTTTGAAACGACTTCATCTTGTTTTTTCTCTTTTACCGGTTGGCCATTCAGGTGAGCTACCGCAGCGTCATAAGCATGCACCATCCATTCATCCAATGGCTTTTTTGCGGCCTCCGCCAGGACAGGTAGTCCTTTTTCTTTACCGATCCACGAGGCAGCAACAATCGCCTCCAAACGCACCCTGCCGTTCTCATCGCCAGCTGCCTGCGTAAGCAATTCTGCCTGGTCGGCAACCTGGTGCCCGGTATAACGTAAAACGCCTACTGCCGCCGCCCGGGCCCGAAAATCTTTAGCTTTAAGCAATTGGCGAAGTAGTTTTTGATCAACCTTATCCAAACCCCAACTTACCCAAAGTCCTTCCAATAGTTGGTGCTCATAGCCAGGATCGTTTTTATCCAATTTCTCTGTCCAGGCTGTCAGTTTAGTCAGTACTTCTGCTGTATTTCTTTCCCGCAATTCGCGGCGGGTCCTGTAGCGAACACGATATTCAGGAAGTTTGAGGTTGTCTAACAGTTCTTCAATACTTGCTCCGTCTACCTTAGCCGGTGTCACCAATGGTTTCCTGGTATTGAAAATTCGATATACCCTTCCGTGTGAATGATCGCGCAAAGGATCGCGGGCGTTATGTTGCATGTGGCCGATAAGAATATTATGCCAATCAATAACATATAATGAACCATCGGGAGCAAACTCCATATCTACCGGGCGAAAGTTCCGGTCTTCACTAACAAGGAG
>DASUFG010000185.1:0-12810 GCA_036274715.1 Agriterribacter sp. | reverse complement strand
CTCATACCCATCATATCGAAAATGTGGTGCAGTTAAAACTAAAATAACGTTATAGTATAGGGTTTTGAACGATAAGGGAACAATTTATTAAGTGGCATGGTTTATTTTCGCGGCTATACACAAATATTAATTGAATATTATGAGAGAGTTTCGTCCGGGTGGTTTCCAGGTATTACCGGTAGTAGTGAAAAACCTACTGATCATTAATGGACTGGTTTTTTTGGCGCAAAAAATCTTTGAGAATACCGGGATGTTATCACTGGAAAACATTTTTGCGCTGCACGACGTTCATTCCGTCTATTTTCGGCCACATCAATTGGTTACGCATCTTTTCATGCATGGAAGTTTTGGGCATATCCTGTTTAATATGTTTGCATTATGGATGTTTGGAAATGTATTGGAAAACTATTGGGGCGCTAAGAGATTCCTGCTATTTTACATAGCTTGTGGTTTGGGAGCAGGAATATTGCATTTAATTGTGTTGTATTATGAAAATATTCCGATCATGGAACTTTTTCATGCATTGCCCATTGAGCAGCAAGATGAGTTGCTATATTCTCCCACCTTTAAAATTAACACTGCTACGCTTGGCGCTTCGGGTGCGGTTTTTGGGTGTCTTGCCGCTTTTGGTTACCTGTTTCCGAACAGCCTTATTTATTTGTATTTTTTCATACCTATTAAAGCCAAATGGTTTGTACTGATGTATGCCGCCATGGAGCTCTTTTTGGGGGTACAAAATTCGGCTGGCGATAATGTAGCCCATTGGGCGCATTTGGGAGGAGCATTGGTAGGCTTTTTGATGGTTTTGTATTGGAATAAAACCAACCGCAGAAAATTTTATTAGTAATTTTGTAAGGTTAGGGTTTTGGCGTAAACTTTTACAATATGGGGGTGCTTGAACGCGTAAAAAGTAAAAAAGTATTTTTTGGTGCAGATAATGGAGCACTGGTGGGTATTATTATCATCAACGTGCTCATCACAGCTATCCTGTTTTTTATCCGTTCCGTTTATCAACTTTCAAAAATTGATCTTACAGAATATCAAACACAGGTAGCAGATTGGTTTGTACTGCCTGCGGATGTGGGTAAGCTGGCAACCCGGCCATGGACATTGCTCACCTTTATGTTTTCACATGTTGATTTCTGGAGCCTTATAGCTAACATGCTTTGGTTATGGGCTTTTGGATTCATTATTCAAAGTTTGTTGGGAGGCAGAAAATTAGCACCGCTTTATATTTATGGCGGTTTGGCCGGGGCGTTAGTCTATATTGTTTGCAGCAATCTTATTCCTTCGCTTTCGCCCAACATATCAAAAATGGCATTCGCGGGGGCCCATACCTGCGTTATGGCAATTGCCGTGGCCGCTACGGTAGCCGCGCCCAATTACCGGATTTTTCCGATGCTCAATGGTGGAATTCCACTATGGATTCTAACAGTAATTTATGCAATAATTAATTTTGCGGGTATGCCGTATGGCAACCCCGCCGCATATGGCGCGCAATTGGCCGGTGCAGGAATGGGTTTTTTGTTTATCAACAGGTTGAACCACGGACAAGACCTCGGAAGGTGGATGAACAATGTGTACGACTGGTTCTTTGATTTGTTTAACCCGGATAAGGAACCAAAGCCGAATCTTGCAAAACGTAATATTTTTTACGATACTCAGGGAAAACAACCATTTAACAAAAGGCCTAACATCAATCAGCAACGTGTTGATGAAATTCTGGATAAAATCAACCAAAGTGGCTACCATAATCTTTCGTCCGACGAGAAGGAAATATTACGCCGGGCAAGCGAAGAAGAGTTATAATTTTACTGCATGCTCCGTATATTTATCAGGCGGTTTTTACTTATTGTTTATTTTATTGTTGTTGCGTTTTTCCTGGCAGCCTGTTTTTCTCCCTTCCTGAATCCGTCCACCTGGTGGTTTTTTGGATTCCTTGGCTTAATATTTCCCTACCTGCTCGTTACGTTGCTCCTTTTTTTGATTTACTGGCTTTTTTTAAGGTCACGCTGGAGCCTGTTGGCTATTGCCTCAATTCTGTTAGGATGGAAAAGCGTATCGGCCGTTTTTGCTTTTCATATCGGAAGATCATTCAATAAGGAAAAAGAAGCCAGCGCTTTACGTATCATGACATGGAATGGCAGGGGATTTTATCCATCGGCAGAAAAAGTGACGAGAGAAATTCTCAACAATCACCTCGAAGGGATGTTTGGACTTATTAAAACCTTCAACCCCGATATCCTGGCGATACAGGAATTTTCTTTTATAGAAAGAGCCAAAAGGTTTGATAATCTTAGTTATCTCATCAAGATGGGCTACCCCTATTATTACTTTTCGTACGATTTTGTGAGAGATAAGCAGCACTACAGCGGAACGGCTATTTTTTCCAAATACCCGATTATAGATTCTGCCAAAACCCAGGTTCCACAGAGTAAAGGGGATAATGTGGAAAGCCTGCTGAGCGCTGATGTGCTGTTTAACTCGGATACTGTAAGGATATTTACGGGGCATTTACAATCGTACCGGTTTATGCAAAGGGATTACAGCGATTTGTCCAAGATTAAAAGTGATCCTGATGAGCGGCTTGACGCATCCAAAAACATCATCCGAAAAATGCGGGTAGCGTTTGAAAAACGTGGTTTACAGGCAGATATGATACGTAACAAATTAGACGAAAGTCAGCACCCTGAAATTTTCTGTGGGGATCTGAACGACGTGCCTAATTCTTATGCTTATTTTACAGTTAGAGGGAATAAAAGAGATGCTTTTACCGCTAAAGGCTTTGGTTTTGGACAAACCTATTATAGCTTTTCTTCCAATTTTATGAGGAGGCTTCCTACGCTTAGAATAGACTATATTTTTACAGACCCGCGTTTCAAAATTAAACAATATACCAGGGTGCCCAGTTTATTGTCCGATCATATTCCGTTGGTAACGGATGTTCAGTTAGATGCTGAATAATTGATTTTAGCCATTTCCCAACGGGTATCCGCTGAAATATTATTCCGTTTATATTTGCAACAAACATATTCAAGCATAACTTAAGGTATGGCAGAACTAAAGGTTTATAATTCATTAACCAGGCAGAAAGAGGTATTTCTTCCCATTACGCCAGGGCATGTAGGTTTGTATGTATGCGGACCCACCGTTTACAGCGATGTGCATCTTGGTAATTGCCGTACATTCATTTCGTTTGATATCATTTATCGTTACTTAAAATATCTTGGATTTAAAGTGAGATATGTTCGTAACATAACCGATGCCGGACACCTTGAAGGTGACAGGGATGAAGGGGATGATAAATTTTCAAAAAAGGCCCGGCTCGAGAAGCTGGAGCCTATGGAAATTGTACAGAGATATACCCTCGGCTTTCATAAAGTGATGGAGCTCTTTAACAACCTGCCCCCAACCATCGAACCCACTGCAACCGGCCACATCTCCGAACAAATTGAAATGGTGAAACATATCCTCGAGAACGGGTATGCTTATGAAACCGGTGGCACTGTTTATTTTGACGTTGAAAAATACAACCGCGAAAAGCCGTATGGTATTTTGACCAACCGGAAACTGGAAGACCTGCTGGAGGGCACCCGCGAACTAAGCGGGCAGGACGAAAAAAAAGGACGCCTGGATTTTGCATTATGGATAAAGGCAAAGCCCGAACATTTAATGCAGTGGCCTTCACCATGGGGAATGGGTTTTCCGGGATGGCATATTGAATGTTCCGCCATGAGTAAAAAATACCTGGGAAAGCAGTTTGATATACATGGTGGAGGAATGGATCTTGCTGCTACCCATCATACCAATGAAATTGCACAATCACAGGCTTGTTATAATGTTAGTCCCGTGAACTATTGGTTGCATACCAATATGCTTACTGTAAATGGGGCGCGGATGAGCAAGAGCGCAGGCAACGGATTTCTTCCGCACCAGCTATTCAGCGGGGATCATCCCTTGCTTGAAAAAGCCTATTCACCAATGACGGTACGGTTTTTTATGTTGCAAACCCACTACCGGAGTACACTGGATTTTAGCAATGAAGCTTTACAAGCCGCCGAAAAAGGGTTCAAAAGGTTGTGGGAAGCTTACGAAAGTCTTCAAAAGCTGCAGTTGCAGGCAGATGCAATGGGAGCCGAAGGTTCAAATAAAGACCTGGATGGCCGCTGCCGGGAACTGATCGCTGATTTTGACGTTTCTATGAATGATGACTTTAATACGGCAAAGGTGTTGGCAGATATGTTTGAGCTGGTTCCGGTGATCAACTCATTAAAAGCGGCGCAAATTCCCCTCAACAGTATCAGCCGCTCAACATTTGAATTGCTCCAAAAGCAATTTGGGGCGTACCTCGTGGATGTTTTGGGCATGAAGAGTGATGCACTTGCTGATAGTGGGAGACTGGACAGCGTATTACAATTGTTGATACAAATAAGAAGGGAAGCGAGAGCCCGAAAGGATTTTGCAACTTCCGATAAAATCCGCAACGAACTTCAGCAGCAGGGTATATTGTTGAAAGATGAAAAAGACGGGAATGTAAGCTGGAACCTTGTTTGACGCAAAGCCATGCACTATATAGCACATCTCGGCAAAGACAAAAAGTTGAAAAAACTTATACAGGAGCAAACTTCTTTTCAACTCAAAAAAAGAAGGGATATACATGTATACCTCTGCGCCTCCGTTATGAGTCAACAGTTGTCCGTTAAAGTGGCGGAAGTGATTTATAAACGCTTTCTTAACCTGTATGGTGGCAAAAAACCCACCATCTGGCAAATAAGCAATACGCCCTTTGAGCATTTACGATCTATAGGTTTGTCAAATGCCAAGTCGCAATATGTGCTGAATGTAGCCAAATTTGCTGCTGAATATGGCTTGGATGAAAAGAGGCTGAAGCAAATGGATAACGAAGAAGTGATTGCTTACGTCACCCAGATCAAGGGTGTAGGCAGGTGGACGGCCGAAATGTTGCTGATGTTTGCCCTCCAGCGGGAAGATGTTTTCGCGGCAGACGACCTGGGAATACAAACTGCCATGCGGATTTTATACAAACTTGACCATACGGACAGGAAAAAATTCCGGCAGAGGATCATTGATATATCAAACCGCTGGGCTCCGTACCGTTCCTACGCCTGCCTCTATTTGTGGGGATGGAAAGATAGCGTTAAGGTATAAACTATCTTACCGGTATAACCTTATACAAAACAATCCCCTAACTTGCAAATAGGATATAGTTCGCTCTAAACCGCATCAAATTAGTATTATGCCCGTCATCAAAACCCACCGCAATAGCACAAAAAGACAGGTTATCGTGAATAAAGCAGCCCGGTTGTTCCGGGAAAAGGGGTTTTCCGGCACTTCCATGCGCGATTTGGCCGAGCATGTTGGTGTGGAAGCCGCAAGTCTGTATAACCATATTCAATCTAAGTCAGAGATCCTGCAGGATATTTGTTTCCGGGTTGCTAATATTTTTATGGAACATCTCGAGCAAATAGAATCGAGCAGGCAAGATTCGATTGGCAAAATCAAATCGATCCTGCGGTTTCATATTCAGCATATCGTGAATAATTATGAAGATGTGCATGTTGCCGACAGGGAATGGAAGCATCTTCCGGAACCTTACTTATCCAACTATAAAGTGCAGCGAAAAAATTACCGGCAGCGGCTTGCGGGTATAATAGAAGAAGGCATTCGAAAAAATGAAATTAAGCCTATTGATGCCCCTACAGCCGTGTTAATTATGCTGCATTCCATCAGTGGTATTGAATCGTGGCACCGTTCCAAACAAAAAATTTCGGCCGAACAGTTGGAGAACAATATGATGATTATATTAGTGGAAGGCTTAAAATCATAGCGGTTATCATTTATCCTACTCACCCCGTGCAAATCTTCTATCGGCGATAAAGGTAGAATCGGTGAGGGTTTGCAGAAATGAGAGTAGATCAACTTTTTCGTTATTGCTGATGGCTATTTTGTTTTTTACCAGGGGGTCAACAGTGGGGCCATATACTACGCCGGAACGGTAATGATCAATCATGGCACCTACCGAATAAAAACGTCCATCATGACCGTACGGGAAAGTAAGGTATACATTTCTGAGGCTGGGAACTTTAAACTTCAATGAATCGGCCGGATTGCCTGTTATCCGCATACGGCCAACATCTTTTAAAATATCATTTACGGGCAGGCCCGTATTACGGAATGAATTATCTGTAAAGAGGGGTTCGACATGACAGGTAGCACATTTTGATTGAAAAATATGATAACCGCTTTGTTCTGCTTCGGTAAAAGAAGCTTCTCCTTTTTTTACTTTATCGTATTTTGAATCTGCAGACACCAGCATGGCTACATATTGAGTTAAGGCCTTCAGCATTCTTTGTGAATTGATTTCTTCATCGCCAAATACCATTTTGAACATTTGCCTGTAAGCGGCATCATCCTTTAATTTATTTATAACATTGTCGATTGTTTCCGCCATTTCATTTTCGGCCTCAATAGGAGCCAGCGGTTGCACCTCGATATGATTGATACCGCCGTCCCAATGCAGCTCCTTCATCCAGGCCACATTAAATAAGCCAGGGGCATTTCGGGTGGTAAACTGGTTGTTAAAACCATGACTGAAGGGATGATCAAACGTAGCAAATGCCGCAAATTGCTGGTGACAGGATGCACAGGGGAAGTTGCCATCTTTTGAAAGCCGGCCATCAAAAAATAGTTTTTTACCCAGTTCAAAACCCTGTTGCGTGAGCGGGTTATTTTCAAACTTGTAAACTGGTTGAGGAAATCCCGTGGGAACCGTAAACTGGATAGGCGTGAGTGACGCAATAGCGTCTGCCTGCTTTTTGCATGATTCAAAAAACAAGATACCTGTAATAAAAAACAGCAGAAACGATATGACGGTTCGGCACATCATTCTTCCGTTATTTCTGTAATGCTGAACATAGTAGCATAATTATCCGCATATAATTTAGCTAATTCGCCCGGGCTGTGTACAAAAGCATGATCGGCAATTTTCAAGGGATGCACAGCATTAAACCATTTGTCGATATCTGCGATGATCAGAATAGTGGTGGCTTTATTTTCATTAAGAGTTACCGGTGCTCCACCCGGTGTTTGCATTGAAATGGAACGAATGGCATTGGTTGCTCCACTGAACCCGCCAATATGGTACGTAAAGTTTCCATCGGGCACGGAGGAATACGATGAAGCTCCTTCGAGCTTTGCCATAATATAGCCACTGTTCCAGGTCCAAAACATACCTTTTGCAGGATCCAGGTCGCCGGATTGAGCACCGGAAACATTATCTATACTATCAACTCCAAGCTGGAAGGATAAACTGCTGAATGTGTTTTGATCTGTAGAGAGTGAGAAAGACAGCGTATTGGTTAGCCCGGCATCCGCAAGCCGGTATTTTGTTTCAGTAGGCAAAGGTACGGTTGCACTATTACTTTTTAAACCCAGCTTGCTTACATAAAAACGGAATGCTGAAATGTTATAGTCTTCGCCAAAAGCGTTGGTATGATTTTGACCGGGGACTAATGGCTGGTCCTTTATCACAGGCCGAAAGATAATGTGCAGCGGATAGGTGGCATGACTCACCTGTTGATCTTTAAGTTCTTTCTGGCAGGACCAAAAAAGGAAAGAACAAAACACTGTGATATAAATAATACAGGTTTTCATGCCGGGTCTATAAAGGTAATTAATAAAGGGTAAATGTTTCGGATTTCGGTCCTGCCTATCGGCCAGCAGGTTTTATCATTCAAGCCTATCTGGAATTTGTTTTTTAATTTTTGGCTCTTTTTTTCTGCAAACTCACTCCCTGTGTTCTACTTTGCGCCTTCCTTCTTTTACCTGTGATTTCAGCTTCTTTTGTTCGATGCGTTTTTCTTTGGATGCCTTCGTGGGCTTACTTGCTTTTCGTAACCGGGGTTTTATCAGCGATTGATTGATAAGGTCATTCATTTTTTTTAACACCAATCTTTTGTTCCCCAACTGCGTTCTTTCTGCCTGCGATTTAACAAGGAGCATTCCCTCCGCATTTATTTTATTACGCAATTTATCGTTTACCAACTGCTTCTGTTCGTCGTTTAACAGGCCAGATACAGCTATATTAAAATAGCCTTCTACCATAGTTTCCACTTTATTAACGTTTTGTCCTCCTTTTCCGCTGCTTCTCGCTGTTTTAAATATAACCTCGGATTGAATGTTTATTTTGTTCATACTACGTTCCTTGGCGGTTGTTGGTTGCTCATGGAAATACGATGGATATGGATACTTTCTTTAACAGAAGTATATTGCACATGAAATTGACCTTTTCTCCCATATTAATTTGAAAATTAACACTGCAAAGGAACTAAAACTATAGCTATTCTTATCGTTCAATTACATAGGCAATCAATTCGAAAACTGACGAAGGGGAAATGAAACAAATATCCAGGTGGAATAAAACTGAAATATGCGTGTAGTTATACAACGGGTTACCGAAGCTTCTGTAACGGTAGAGGGTCAAATAACGGGGGCAATTAAGCATGGCTTATTGGTATTGTTGGGCATAGAAGATGCTGATCATGTGGAAGATGTAGAATGGTTGAGCGCCAAAATTACAAACATGCGGATTTTTAATGATGCCCAGGGCGTAATGAATGTCAGTATAAAAGAAAGTGGTGGGGATGTTTTATTGGTAAGCCAGTTTACGTTGCATGCCTCTACAAAAAAGGGTAACCGTCCATCCTATATCAGGGCCAGTAAACCTGGTCATGCCGTACCCTTGTACAAAAAAATGATCCTGCAATTAGAGCACGACCTTGGAAAAGCAGTACAAACAGGTGTTTTTGGTGCCGATATGAAAGTGGTATTGCAAAACGATGGCCCGGTAACCATTGTGATGGATAGTAAAAATAAAGAATAGGGTGATATTGCCATTTTTGGCAAAGGCTTTGCAACTTCAGGCGTATTATTGCGTTAGCAATCAGGCTGTTTATACAGGCTTTTAAAAATGCAGGTGCGCATGTTAATCCGCGTTTTTGCAGTAACCGAATAAATCCACACTTATAAATTATGGTACAAACCGCAGAAGATATCCGCCAACTCAACGAAAGGATACAGGAGGCTGCTTCTTTTGTTGATCGACTGGAAACTGAAATAGCTAAGATCATTGTTGGCCAGCAATACATGGTTAACCGCCTTTTGATTGGTTTGCTCAGCAATGGGCATGTGCTACTGGAAGGGGTTCCCGGGCTGGCTAAAACCCTTTCTATCAAGTCGCTTGCACAGGCCATTCACGCAAAATTCAGTCGCATACAATTCACGCCCGACCTGTTGCCCGCCGATGTAACCGGTACGATGATTTATCACCAACAAAAGCATGAATTTGTGGTGCGCAAGGGTCCCATTTTTGCGAATTTTATTCTGGCCGATGAAATTAACCGTGCCCCCGCTAAAGTACAGAGCGCTTTGCTGGAAGCTATGCAGGAGCGGCAGGTAACCATTGGTGAAACTACCTTCAGGTTGGATGAGCCCTTTTTGGTGTTGGCGACGCAAAACCCCATTGACCAGGAAGGTACTTACCCATTGCCGGAAGCCCAGGTAGATCGGTTTATGCTTAAAATACTGATTAATTATCCGAGCCGGGATGAGGAGCTGCTCATCGTTCGCCAGAACCTGCAACAGTTAAAAATGCCCGAAGTGAAACAGGTAGTGAGCACAATGGAAGTACTGCAGGCACGGGAATTGGTAAGGCAGGTATACATGGATGAAAAAATAGAGAATTATATACTGGATATCGTTTTTGCGACCCGTAACCCATCGCAATTTAGATTGGACAAATTAGCCCCCTTGATCGCCTATGGCGGTTCGCCACGTGCCTCCATTAACCTTGCATTAGCCGCCAAAGCACATGCTTTTTTAAATAAGCGCGGATATGTGATACCCGAAGACGTTAGAAGTATAGCCAAAGACGTAATAAGGCACCGCATAGGCCTCACTTATGAAGCAGAAGCAGAAAATATTAATGCTGAAAATGTGGTGGAAGAAATACTGAGAGCGGTAAATGTGCCGTGAGGCAACTGGTAAGCTATGAGCCTTTACGGTGAGCTGGTACTGGTTAGCCATTGCATGAGACCTGCGGGATGTTAATGCAAGAAAATCATTTCTCAAAACACGTAGCTGGTGGCTCACAGCGAAAAACCGACCTCTCATACCTTAAACAATATAGGTTTGAAAAATAAAAAGCAGGTTAATACTAAAAGTGCCGAAACTACTTTGAGTGTTGCAGACATATTAAAAAAGGTAAAGGAGCTGGAGATCAGGAGCAAAAAGCTCACGGCCAACCTGTTTACCGGCGAATACCATACTGCTTTTAAAGGGCGTGGGATGTCTTTTAAAGAAGTGCGGGAATATAGTGCGGGTGATGATGTACGGTTTATTGACTGGAATGTGTCGGCACGAATGGGGGCGCCTTTTAGTAAGTTGTTTGAGGAAGAGAGAGAATTAACGATGATGCTTTTGGTGGATATCAGCGCCAGTTCATTGTTTGGCACTGTTCACCAGCGTAAAAAAGATATCATAACCGAAGTATGCGCAGTGCTGGCTTTTTCGGCGATTAATAACAACGATAAAGTAGGCGTTATTTTTTTCAGCGATAAAATAGAGTTTTATATCCCGCCCAAAAAAGGCAGGCAGCATGTATTGTATATCGTGCGGGAATTGTTGACCATGCAACCCGGTAACAGGGGCACCAATCTTAACGAAGCCGTTCGTTTTTTTAATAATGCCGTTAAGCAAAAAAGTATTGCTTTTATTTTGAGTGATTTTATGGTGGAAAATTATGACGATCCATTGCGGGTAGCCGACAGCCGTCACGACGTGATAGGCATTAAAGTGTATGATAAAATGGACATGGATTTGCCGGAAGTGGGTATGATGATGATTGAAGATGCGGAAACAGGTAAAACACAATGGATCGACACTAATGATAAGATGGTGCAATATAACTATCACCAACAGTTTGTGGCGAATGAAGAAGCATGTAAACTTTCTTTTCTCAAATCGGGCGCCGACCTGCTATACCTGCGAACTGATGAAGATTATGTAAAAGTGTTACAAAAGTTCTTCTTAAAACGTATGAAATCGGCAAGATGACGGTCGGCCTGATTCACCCCACCATGAAGAAAGAAGTCAACATAAAAATATATATAGCAGTAATCCTCTGTAGCTTTTTTGTGAGCCTTAACGCTTTTGCCCAATCGCAGGATATTTCTGTAAAGGCAGAACTTAACATGAACCGGATTTTGATTGGCGACCAGGTAAAATTGAACATACAGTTAACGGTTCCGGTTGGTAAACCGGTTATACAATGGAATAATCTGCCGGATACCTTCAACCATCTTGAAGTAATCAAGAGGTCAGCTGTAGATTCTTCCCTGGATGGATCGGTAAAAACCTACAATCAGTCCATTACCATCACAGGTTTTGATTCGGGGATATGGGTGATACCTCCATGTAGGATAATAGTTGATCACAAAGAGATTTTATCGGACGCGCTCGAGATTACCGTTATACCCGCCCGGCTTACAGACAGCACCTATCATAGCATCAGGGAAATTATTGACGTGCCTGCGCCAAAAACGCCCTGGTGGTACTGGCTCGCAGCCATTTTGACCGCGATAGCGTTGGGCGTTTTGGTTTGGTTGTGGATTAGGTCAAGAAAGAACAGTAAGCTCGTCTTTACGGTTGGTGCATCTTCAATATCACCTATTGAAGAAGCTATGCAAAAACTACGGGCATTGCGGGAACAGGGACTGCCGGAAAAAGCCGAATGGAAAAAATATTATGTTGGGCTAACAGATATTTTCAGGGTGTATATCGATCGCAGGTTTAAAAGCGGGTCCCTGCAACAGACAACGGATGAATTGTTGGTGCAGTTAAGCCCAATGCTACCCAAATCATCTATTAGTGAAATAGCGGAAACATTGCGTATAGCCGACGCCGTTAAGTTTGCAAAATACCAGTCCAACACGGAGGAGTCCACTTCCGCTGTGGTGAATATTGAAAAAGCAATAAAGGAACTGGATAGTTTAAAACAATAGCATTGCTCAGCGATTATTTTGAACATATCGAATTTGCATATCCCCGGATATTGTTCCTGTTGCTGGTTATTCCGGTATTAGCCGGGTGGTATATCAGTTTTTCCAACCGGCATCGTGGCACCATGATGGTATCCTCGTTAAAAAGCTTCAGGAATACCAATTCGTTTAAAAGCAAATTAAGGTATGTCCCTTTTGTGTTAAGAATGCTGGCATTAGCATTCATTGTTTTGGCTTTGGCCAGGCCGCAAACCCATAATGATGAGAAGCTTGTAGAAGGGGAAGGAATAGATATTGTATTGTGTATAGATGTAAGCGGTAGCATGTTGGCGCAGGATTTTCACCCCAACCGGCTGGAGGCGGCCAAAAAAGTAGCTGAGGATTTTGTCAGTAATCGGCCTGCAGACAGAATCGGGCTGGTGATTTTTGCCGGGGAAAGTTTTACACAGTGTCCTGTAACCAGCGATCACGCTACGCTCGAAGCGCAGATAGCCGAGGTAGACGGCGGATTTTTAGTGGATGGCACCGCAATTGGCTCGGGTTTGGCCACCAGCGTTGATCGTTTGCGCAGCAGTGAAGTCAAAAGCAAAGTGGTAATATTACTTACTGACGGCGAAAACAACGGGGGCCTTGTTGATCCCAAAACAGCAAAGGAAATTGCCAAATCATTGAGTATAAAAGTATATACCATCGGGATGGGATCTGATGGCTATGCAACAACACCGGTGCAGGG
>DASUFG010000184.1:0-8937 GCA_036274715.1 Agriterribacter sp. | reverse complement strand
GGCACCAGCAGGACTCATGGTATGGTGTTATACCCTATGCTGCCAACCAGCAGGTTGTTTTCGGCCAGGCGTACTGGGATAAGCAATTTGGAAGTCACCACAATTTTCTATTGGGAGGCTCATACCGGAATACTTATTACGATGACAATACACCAGCTACCGCCACACCCGATGGATTGAAGAACGCCGCCACAAATACCCCGCTCCCTGGTGTTTTTGTGCAGGACGAGTGGATGATCAGTGAGAAAAGTACAATTCTTGCAGGTTACCGCTACGACTATAACAAACATCACGGCAACGTACACTCGCCACGTGTTGCCTATAAATGGGCGCCCAATAGTCAAAATACCATCAGGGCCAGTTTTGGAACCGGTTACCGGGTGGTAAACCTTTTTACAGAAGACCATGCGGCCTTAACCGGTGCAAGAGAGGTAGTGATCGCAGAAGCGCTGGACCCGGAAAAATCATACAACGGAACGCTTAATTCTGTGTTGAAAATTCCAATGCGCGATGCCTTCCTGGGATTTGATATAACAGGCTTCTATTCTTATTTTACCAATAAAATTACAGGCGATTTTGATTCAGACCCCACTAAAATAATTTATGACAACCTGGATGGTCATGCAGTCTCAAGAGGTATTTCTTTGAATGCGGATGCCACTTTTTCATTTCCTTTGAAAGTATTAGCCGGCATCACCTGGATGGACGTTTACCAGGTAGAAAAAAAAGGAGGAGCAGGTGGTTTTCAGAAAACAGCACAACTCAATGCGCCGGAATGGTCAGGTAATTTTGTACTGACCTATTCGCTCCCCCATAGCATTACTGTTGACTTTACCGGCAATTGGGATGGACCAATGCGTTTGCCGGTTTTGCCCCATGATTATCGCCCGGAATATTCGCCCTGGTTTTGCATCGCTAACCTGCAGGTTTCAAAAAAATTCGGCAACGGCATGGAGTTCTATGGCGGCGTAAAGAACCTGTTTAATTTAATACCCCAAGACCCCATGATGCGCCCTTTTGATCCCTTTAATAAATACGTAAACGACCCTGTAAATAACCCTTACGGTTACACATTTGATCCATCTTACAACTACGCCGCGTTGCAGGGCATGAGAGGATTTTTTGGAGTGAGGTATAATTTGTATGGAAAATAATGATTGAATACAAAAAATCAAAAACCAAATAACATGAACCAAATAAAGCCCGAAGGCAGGCTTGAAGAAAGAACCAAAAAACAAATAACAAGAAACAAAAAAAGCTCGAAAAAAAAATCGAAATCCGAAATGAAGTGCATAAGTCCTTCAGAGAAAGGGGTTGAGGAAGCAAATCAGCAATAGACCACAACACTCAAAAACCAATTGTTAACGGCCTGTAAAAAAAATCAAAACGCAAACTCCTGATAAAAACTGTGTGCCGCGGCAAAAAACAAAGCCCAAACCTCTAATTCCGAAGTTTGAAAAGTGCTCAAAACTGATAAACGCGAAACAAGAAACAAGAAATTCCCTTACTTTTTTTCAGTTATTTCATTAAAACGGCTGCTGGCCGTATCCGCAATGCCCCCATCTTTATCTTTGTAGATAAAATAGGCGGCGAGGTCTGTTCTTTGTTCCACAAATGCCAGCGCTTTTTGAAGTCCCATTGCCATCAGCACATTATCGTAAGCATCTGCGGTAATGGCATCTGCCGCTAAAACAGTTACACTGATTAACTCATTTTGCGAAGGATATCCTGTTTTGGGATCAATGGTATGACTGAATTTTTTGCCCTTGCTTTCGTGAAATTTGCGGTAGCTGCCAGAGGTGGTAACAGCGCCATCATCAAGTGTAATGATCTTTTGCATCACTGGCGATTCAAAAATATAGTCGCCTGGCGCCTCAATACCAATTTTCATTTTTTCATTTCCTGGTTGCCTTCTTCCTTTCAATCTTATCTCTCCTCCAATCTCTACGATATAATTCACGATGCGGTTTTGTTCTAAAAAATCCGCCACCACATCCACGCTATAGCCCTGGGCAATGCCATCTACATCAATCGTGATACAATGTCTGGCCTTGGAGAGGTAATTTCCGTCCATTTTTATTTTATCGGTGCCAACACATTGCAGCAAGGCGCGAACGGTAGCCGAGTCCGGAAAATGAGTTACCGGTTTTGCACTAAACCCCCATGCTTCAACCAACGGTTGTACCGTGATGTCGAACACACCGCCTGATTGCTGCCATACTTCTATTGCTTTTTTAACAACAGTGGCAAAGTGATGATCTACGGTAAGGCCTTTGTGTGATCTGTTGAACCGGCTGATGAGCGAATATTTTTTATAAATAGACAGCGAGCTGTCTAACCTGGCCAGGATACTATCTACCTGCTCCTTTCTCACCAGGCTGTCTGCTGCATAGTAGGTAATATGCCAGGTGGTTCCCTGTGCATAACCGGAAATTTGAATTTTGTGAAATATGGGGTCGTTAAAACCAATCACAGCATACAACCAGCACGAACAATACAAAATAGCGGGGGCAAACAGGTTCATTATTGATGAAAGCTTTTTCCTATAAACGCAAGCGCGTCTGTAATTCCCGTGCGCCAATAGTCCCAGTTGTGGGCGCCATTACGCACCCGGTATTCATGATTTACCAATTTAGAGCGTAACGCAATATGAAGGAGAGAATTTCCGCGGTACAAAAAATCGTCATCCCCGCAATCGATCCAGTAACGCACTTTGTTGAGCTCAGCACCCGATTTTTTTTCCACAATATCGAGGATAGAATTATCGTACCAGGCTTTATTCAACCGGTCCTTACCTTTAAGGTCTTTGCCATACAACTGCGCAAAAGTTGCCGCCCATTGCCGATCAGGCATCTGCAGCATTTCGCCGTCGCTGAAAATACCTGCGCTTAGGGGAGCCGCGGCTGCAAATAATTCCGGGTATTTTAACGCATAAATCATCGTACCATAACCTCCCATCGATAGTCCGGCTATTCCCCGGTATCTTTTTTCAGTTTTGATACGGTATTTTTTTTCTATGGCCGGAATAAATTCTTTTACGAAAAAGTCTTCGTATTTTTCTTTGCCGTCGTACGAATTGATGTACCAGCTTGAATCGCCATTCGGCATAACAATGATCATGGGTGGTATAACTCCGTCCGATATAGCCTTGTCTGCATAGCGGTTCACCTCTCCAAACTGGAGCCATCCGGTATTATCATCTGTATAGCCGTGCAACAAATACACTACCGGATAACTTCTCTGTGAATAATCATAATCCGGCGGTAAATAAATGCTATAATTCACGTCCTTCCCCAACACAGGACTTGCTATTTTATTCTGTTCGATCACTTTACCATGCGACTGGCCATACGAATAACAAGCGAAGAAAACAACGATGAGCAATACGGCAAACTTCTTCATACAGGGTTATTATACTATTAATACGTTTTATGATGCGGAATGATGGCAAACGGAACTCGGCATACGCTGCGGTAAGGTGGTCTTGTTAGCACTTGTTCTAAAAAAATTGCCCGGCACACCAAATATGCCGGGGCACAATAACTTAATAAACAAGCTCCTTAATAGCTCACACATTCTTTCAGTTCTTTTTCAGTATAGGCAATACCATATTGCTTTAATACGTCATCCGGAACGCCATTCCATTGGTTAGGCTGGTTACCTGCGTAGCCGATATCGGCAATTCCAATCTTAGAAGTGTAGAATCCGGTAGCGGTAAGATCCCGCATCAGGGTAAAGAAAGAAACACCCTGCGACATACCGGGTTTTATTTTTTGCGGCCACGCAATATCGTCGACTACCTGCATGCGTTGAGCCTGGTCGCAATCCTTAAAATTTTTTTGAAAACGCTTGTAGCACTCCCGGTCTACCCAACGCAATCCACCGCGCATCGGCACCTGGTGGCCTGGCATATCCTTCACAATAAATTCAATAAAATCAGGCACCCCGGCGTCCGTGGCACTCCCACTCACTTCATCTTTAGGAATAATGATATCGGCCATTATGGCGATCGTAGCCATTTCATGCGCGGTAAAAAATGTGGTGGAGATTACCTCTTTATAATGCTCTATTTCTTCGGGCTGTCTCGCAGGCCCCGCACCAGTATCATCTTTTGAAACTGCAGCAACGGACTTTGTGCCTGGTTGTTTTTTGTCGGATAGCTTACACGCGTCAATTAACACCGCAGACGACAATGAGCCCAAACCAATTATTTTTAATGTCTCTCTTCTGTTCATGACTAAAAAAAATTTACAGTAAAAGTTTAAATGTCTTCAGCAACTAAAATCAGATGTTTTGTTTTTTCAGTTCATCAATAATATATTCCGACGCCCGCATAGACAGGGCAAGTATCGTCCAGGTAATATTCTTATCCGCCTGTGAAGTAAATGCAGCTCCATCCACCACAAAAAGATTCTTGCAGTCATGCGCCTGGTTCCATTTATTCAGCGCCGATGTTTTAGCGTCGCTGCCCATTCTTGCGGTACCCCCTTCATGAATGATTTTTCCGGGCGATTCCAGTCCGTATTTATTTTCCGGACCGTCATTTTCGCCCCAGGTAATAACAGCACCCATGTTGTGCATGACCTCTTTAAAGGTCTCTTTCATGTGTTTTGCCTGGTTTACTTCATAATCGCTCCATTTCACGTTAAACCGCAATACCGGAATGCCATATTTATCAACAACCGTAGGATCAATTTCGCAATAGTTATCGCGCCTTGGCACCGCTTCGCCCCGGCCTGCCATTCCAACACCGGCTCCATAAAAAAAGCGATAATCTTCTTTTAAGGAAGCACCATAACCACCCGCCTCTTTTTTCTTTCCATTAACCGGGTATTTACCGTTCTGGCTTTCAATTCCAAAGCCAAAACCATATGAAGGCATATCCATTCCACCCCAATATTCAACATGGTAACCCCGTGGGAAGTTCAGCTTTTTATTATCGCCCCACCAGGGAGAATATACGTGCATACCGCCTACACCATCTTCATTATACCGCTTTCTGCCAAAAAGTTTTGGCAGGTATCCACCTAAAGCAGCACCTGTAGAATCGTGCAAATACCTTCCCACCACATCACTTGAATTCGCGAGGCCATTGGGATGCCGTGCCGACTTTGAATTGAGCATGAGTCTTGAGGTTTCGCAGGCGCTGGCTGCCAGTATCACCACCTTACCATTTACCTGGTATTCGTTCATGTCTTCTTTACTCACATAAGAGACACCGGTTGCCAATCCATTGCTATCGGTCAATACTTCGCGTGCCATAGCGTTGGCAATAACATCCACATTTCCGGTAGCCAGTGCCGGGTTTACCAACACGGAGCCGGAAGAAAAATCCGCATAAAACTGGCAGGATCTTCCACACTGGCCGCAGTACACGCAAGCCCCCCTTTCATTATTGATGGTTTTGGTAAGCATCGAAAGTCTGCCGGGGATAACAGGTACCCCGCTTTTTATCGCCGCGTCCTTAATAAAAAGTTCATGCAGGCGCGGTTTGGGAGGTGGAAGAAAAAATCCATCGGGATCATTTTCCAGCCCTTCGTTGGTACCAAATACACCGATTAATTTATCTACGCGGTCGTAAAAAGGCTTGATATCTTCATACCCAATGGGCCAATTCTCGCCGAGTCCGTCAATATCTTTTCTTTTAAAATCTTTGGGACCAAACCGCAGTGAAATACGCCCCCAGTGGTTAGTGCGACCGCCCATCATCCGTGCCCTGAACCAATCCCACTCCGTTCCCGAAACGGTGGTATAAGGTTCACCTTCAATATCCCAACCACCGTAGCAGGCATCAAAATCGCCAAAGGGCCTGTATTTTGTGCTGGAGCCACGGCGGGGTGATTCATACGGCCATTTAAATTGAGTAACATTTTTCTTAGGATCAAACAATACTCCAGCTTCGAGCAAACAAACTTTAATACCCGCGTTGGCTAAGGTGTAAGCCGCCATACCGCCACCTGCACCAGACCCTACAATCACAACATCGTAATTTTTGGGGTTTGTCTTAATTTGAAAATCTCCCATATAACAAACTGAATTAAAAAAGTTTTAGAAGTATGCCCTAAATGTAGCACTTTATCCAAAATGAAATGCCTGTTTTTTTCGCAAAACATAATATTAATGAACCTATATTGAAGTGATGATCATCTAACCACTTAATTTTATACAATACATTTAAAATATGTCATTATTTATTGGTGCAGATATTGGCACCACAAACATTAAAGTGATCGCATGCAATGATAAGAATGAGGTATTATTATCTGAAAGTTCGCCCTGCACCACCATTCAATCCTCGCCTGAAAAGGTAGAGCAGGATCCGCAAATCATTTTGGAATCAGTTAGCGAGCTCTTAAAAAGAACAATAACGCAACTTAAGGGACAGCCCTTAGGTGGTATTTGCTTCAGTTCCGCCATGCACAGCATAATGGCGATAGATGCGGATAACAATCCTTTAACCCCTGCCATTTTGTGGGGCGATACCCGGAGTATGCAGCAGGCAAACGAACTGACGACAAGCGGAGCAGCGGCACGGTTATACCGCGAAACCGGCGTACCCATTCATCCGGCACTACCATTGTGTAAGATTATATGGATGAAAGAAGAAATACCCGAAGTTTTTAATCGTGCGTATAAATTCATCTCGCTAAAAGAATATTTATTTGCTCACTGGTTCGGAAAGTATGTAATAGATCATTCCATCGCCGGCGCAACCGGAATGCAAAACATCCATACTTTACAATGGAGCGACACCGCATTGCGCAGCGCCGGAATAAGCGCCGCGCAGCTTTCACAAATTGTACCCGTAACCCACATTGAAAAACAACTTGTGCCAAAGTATAGGGATTACTTCAGCATCGACGAAGATATCCCTTTTGTAGTGGGCTCAAGCGATGGATGTTTAGCGAATGTAGGCACGGGTGTTTTAACCGCAGGGGAAGCCACTTTAACCGTTGGCACCAGCGGCGCTGTGCGAACTACCATTACCCAACCATCGTTAAATAACGAAGCTACCTTGTTCTGCTACCCATTTATGAAAGATATGTTCGTTAAAGGTGGAGCTGTAAATAATGGCGGGCAGGTGCTTCAATGGTTCGCGGCAAGCTTCATGAACAGAAAGTTAACTTTGGAAAGCGATTATGCGTTACTGGTAGACCAGGCGTTTACCGTTGAGGCGGGCGCAGGTGGAATGATATTTTTACCTTACCTGCAGGGCGAGCGGGCACCCATATGGGATGCCAATGCAAGAGGCGTTTTTTTTGGTATAAACAACCTCCACCGGCAACCTCATTTTATACGTGCGGTGCTTGAAGGCGTGAGTTATGCTTTGTACCATGTTTTTTGCGAACTCGCCAAACAAGGCGATACCGTGCAAACCGTCTATGCCAGCGGTGGATTTGTACAATCGGCAAACTGGGTGCAAATGGTGTGCGATATTTTTAATAAAAAGGTGGTTGTTACCGATGTGGCCGATGCTTCTGCTATAGGAGCCGCTATGTTGGGCTTTTATTCCACCGGAAAAGAAAAGCAATTCAACATCATCGGCTCCTCTTTTAAAGGGGGTACGCTGTTTGATCCCGACAAAGAAAAACATAGCGTGTATATGCGGCAGTTTGCCATTTTTTGTTCGCTGTATGAAGCTTTAAAAAATGAATTCCCTAAACTACATCCAGCATCAACTGATATAGCCCATGCCCGGTAACCGAATGAGCAAATATTGCGATCAGACATTTCCAAACTGCTCGCTGATGGTCTTTTTTCTCGAAAACCGGGTAACATACTGTCATTGCCCTTTCACGAAAATTCAGTACATTACATAACCAGCAAGATTTAGCGGGGTTTCAACCGAAAATTGTTGTATGAAGCGATTTTTGCCATATTGTTTTCTTCTTTTTGTTTTGCCCTTTTCGCTTCAGGCACAGAAAGTGATTGCCATAAAAATCGATGGAACGATTAATCCTGCATCAGCGAACTTTATTCATGATGGCATTATAAAAGCGGAAAAGGAAAAAGCAGAATGCCTCATCATTTATCTCAACACCCCCGGGGGGTTGCTTAAATCAACACGAGCGATTGTGAGTGATTTGCTCGTTTCTCCCGTGCCGGTTATCGTGTATGTTTCTCCCGAAGGGGCCCACGCGGGTTCTGCCGGCGTTTTTATTACTATGGCCGCCAATATTGCCGCCATGGCGCCTGCAACCAACATAGGGGCCGCCCACCCTGTTGCCATACAGTCTACCATGGACAGTATTATGAACGACAAAGCCACCAATGATGCTGCCGCCTTTATACGCAGTATAGCCGACAAAAGAAAGCGTAACCTCGACTGGGCAGAGGATGCCGTTAGAAATAGTGTTTCCATCACGGAAACTGAGGCCCTCACCCTCCATGTAATTGATGTTGTTGCAGACAATGAAAAGGACCTGCTGAACCAGGTGGATGGAAAAACGATCCAGTTGGCATTTGGAGAACGCGTGTTGCATACGAAAGGCGCTGCTATTGAGTTGTACAGCATGGGCGCATGGGAAAAAATATTGAATATCATCAGCGATCCCAGCATCGCCTATATTCTGCTATTATTGGGCATGTACGGGATTTTATTTGAGTTGTACAACCCCGGAGTTATGCTGCCCGGTATTGTTGGCGTGATCAGCCTCATTCTCGCTTTTTACTCCATGCATTCACTGCCTGTTAATTATGCCGGGGTTGCACTCATTATTTTCGGGATCGTTCTTTTCGTGCTCGAAATAAATATCGTGAGTCATGGGGCCTTAACGATTGGCGGCATTGTTTCTATGCTGCTGGGTTCCATGATGCTTATCCGCACCACTTCCGGGCTGGAACTGGCGAGGGTTTCACGTACTGTTATTTTTTCAGCGACAACCGTAACTGCATTGCTTTTTCTTTTGATTATCGGGATGGGATTGAAAGCCCAGC
>DASUFG010000183.1:0-5204 GCA_036274715.1 Agriterribacter sp. | reverse complement strand
ATGTCCATCTATGAAACCTGGATAAATTGATTTTCCGCCGGCATCAACAATATTGGATGAAGTATAGGTTTGCAACAACTGGTCATTGGTTCCGGTGATAATAATTTTTCCTTCTTTCACTGCAAATGCTTCTGACATGCTAAAGCTGCTGTCTACCGTGTATACTTTTCCGTGATGTACAACGAGGTCAACGGTTATTTTTGAATTACAGGACATACCGGTTAATATAACTAAAGCGCTGCATAATATTTTCATAAAAGCCAGGGTTTGTGTAAACACCGAATGTAATTTAAAAAAGATTGAAATGCGGGCTCGCAATTACTTTGGCTGATTGCTTTATTATACATTTACATTCGAAAAAATATCACATGTACAGTAAAGACCATACCAGGAAATTGCAGGAAAAAACAACTGCTCTTTTGAAGCATCACGAAAACGGGTTATCCAAAAATGCAGTTGCCGGATTGCGTGAGGTTTTGCGGTTTCACGAATACCGGTATTATGTGATGAATGACCCGTTAATTGCAGATGTAGAGTATGATCAATTGTATAAAGCGCTCGAAAAAGCGGAAGCCGATGATCCTTCCTTAGTTACACCTGATTCTCCAACACAGCGTGTTTCCAAAGGGTTAATCAAAGATTTTCCTAAAGTACAGCACCTGGTGCCTATGCTGTCGCTGGACAATTCTTACAATGCGGAAGATCTTAGTGATTTTGACCGTAAGGCGCGGGAATTGTGTCGACAGGATGAGATTGAATATTGCGTTGAACCAAAATTTGACGGTGCCAGTATTTCCCTGATATATGAAAATGATATGCTGGTTAGAGGAGCTACCCGTGGTGATGGTGTGGTGGGCGATGATATTACCGCCAATATCCGGCAGATCAGGTCTGTTCCACTGTACGCAAAATTCTCCGACTATGGCATTCAGCAAATTGAAATACGGGGTGAAGTGTTGATGAATAAAACTCATTTTAGAGCCTACAACGATTTGATGGAAGAAGAGGGTATGCCCCGTTTAGCCAACCCGCGCAATGCCGCTGCAGGCTCCCTTCGGATAAAAGACCCTAAAGTAGTTAGCCGTAGAAATTTAGAGGCATTTATGTACCACGTCAGTGACGTAAACTTCCACCCCACTCATGGCTTGCCCGCTATTTTGCAAACACATAGCAGCACCCTGGAAATGCTGTGGAATCTTGGGTTCAGAAGTCCTGAAAAGGAGAAAATGGTGATCAAAGCTATTGAAGGGGTAATCGCCTATTGCGCTGCGTTTGAGAAACAACGGGATGAGTTGCCTTATGAAATTGACGGCATGGTGATTAAGGTAAATAAGCTGGAAATGCAGGAGCAAATGGGCATGACCACACATCATCCGCGTTGGGCAATCGCGTACAAATTCAAAGCGCGGCAGGCGACGAGTAAATTGCTGTCCGTAGAGTTCCAGGTGGGAAGAACAGGAGCGGTTACGCCGGTGGCCAAAATTGAACCGGTTTCGGTAGGAGGGGTAACAGTCGGCAGCATTTCTGTTCACAATGAAGAATATATTAGGGAGAAGAACCTGAAGTTGGGTGACACAATACTGATTGAACGCTCAGGAGATGTTATTCCCCAAGTGGTGAAATCCTTTCCGGAGTTAAGAACCGGTGATGAAGAAGTGATTGAGTTTCCGCGGCATTGCCCGGTATGTGGCTATCCCCTGGAAAAGCCGGAAGAAGAAGCGGTGTGGCGTTGCAATAACAGCAACAACTGTGAGGCGCAGATCATAGAGCGCATTATCCATTTTAATAGCAAAGATGCGATGGATATACGCGGATTGGGCGATGCCATTGTAAGAAAATTGTATGCACTGCAATACCTGAAGGATATTCCGGGAATATATCATCTGCCCTTTGATCAAATAAGGCAATTGGAAGGTTTTGGTGAAAAAAGTGTAACTAATCTCACCGCGGCAATAGAAGCTTCCAAAAAACAACCGTTGCATCGGCTCATATACGCGTTAGGCATACGATATATAGGTGAAATAACCGCTAAGGTACTATCTAACCAGGTCAATCATCTTTTGGATTATACCAGCTATACGCTTGAACAATTGCAGGAGTTGGAAGATATCGGCCCCAAGGTTGCCGGAAGTGTTTACCAGTTTTTTCACAATGAACAGAATATACAATTGCTGCGCCAACTGGAAGCAATCGGGTTGCAACTTAAAAATGTAAAGAAAGAGTATCATTCTGATGGTAACCTTTCCGGGCAAACCTTTCTTTTTACCGGTACACTTAATAAGTTGAAGCGAGCAACTGCCGAGGCCATGGTGGAAGAGAGCGGTGGTGCCATTGTGAGCGGCGTTAGCAGTAAATTAAATTACCTGGTGGTGGGTGAGGATGCTGGTTCCAAGTTAGAAAAAGCTAAAAAAATTGCAACCATAAAAATTATCACTGAAGATGAGTTCCTTAAGATGATACATGTTGAGGCGGAGTAATGCCCTCGCGGGCAAAACCCAACCGCAAGGCCTACTCTAAAAATAAATATGCGAAGCCATTGTATTTTAGTAAATTTATAATACGTAAAAACATCATCTCATGATAAAGAAAACTCCCGGAGAAACCTGGAAGCCATTACAGTTCTCTGGATGGAAGCAACTTCGCAAGAAATATGCTGTGTCCAATCTTGGTAAAATTGCCAGTTACATAGATGACATTCATACCGATGGGCAGATATTAAGTGGGTCCTTAACCACTGGCTACCGAAGCCTTAATCTTCATCGCCCGAACAATAAAGGCACCCTTTATATTCATCGGGAAATTGCCCGCCTCTTCTGTAAAAAACCATCACCCAAGCACCAGTTTGTCATCCATTTAAACTACAATAAAACAGATAACAAAGCGTCTAATTTGAAATGGGCAACGTTGAGTGAAGTAAGTCGGCATCAACAAAAAAGCCCCGCTAAAATCGCGTATAAAAAAATACAGGCCAACCGCTCGTCCGGTTTAAAATTAAATGCCAACCAGGTTAGCGCTATCAAAAAAACAATCGCTGATCCCCGCCGCAAACTCACCTATAAACAACTCGCGGAAAAATACCACGTGAGCGAGATGACACTTTACCGGATTAAAAGTGGCGAAAATTGGGCAAGGGTAAAGTAGGATAAGGAGTGCCTAACAAACAGCCATTAACTCATCCCATTCAGTTGGGCTGTTAAACGGTTTCATTTACATAATCATTCCAATGCTACTACCAGCTACGATCAGGTTTCTTAAAAATCTTGCGAAAAATAACAACAAACCCTGGTTTGATGAGCACCGCAAAGAATATGAAGCGGCCAGAAGCGACTTTGGAGCGTTTATTCAATCGGTGATAGATGAGTTTGGGAAGGCTGACCCTTCCATCGCTTCTTTAACCGCAAAAGAATGTTTGTTCCGGATTAACCGCGATATCCGTTTCAGCAAGGACAAAACCCCCTATAAAAAGAATTTTGCAGCGAACATCAATCGGGGTGGTAAGAAATCCATTTTTGGAGGTTACTACTTTAATTTTGAGCCTGGCAATAGTTTTGCAGGTGGAGGTATATGGATGCCTATGCCGGCTGAAACGCAGAAAATAAGACAGGAAATAGATTATTGCTGGGATGAGTTTAAAAAAATAATCGGTTCAAAAAAGTTTATTGCTATTTATGGAGACCTGGATAAGGAAGCGGAAATTTCCCTGACCAATATCCCCAAGGGTTATGCGAAGGATAATCCCGCAGGGGAGTATCTCAAACTAAAAAGCTGGATTGCCATGCGTCCCATCACTGATAAAGAATTGGCATCCGAAGAACTCTTCGGACTAACCATAGAGGCTTTTAAAACCATGCAGCCGCTGCTGGCATTTTTGAACCGGGCGATAGAATAATAAAGGCCACCGTGAAAATATTTTCATGGTGGCCTTAAAAATGAGAGCGGGTTACAACAATTTTTTTTCTGCCAGGTATTCTGCAATTTGAACCGCGTTGGTGGCCGCTCCCTTACGCAGGTTATCGCTTACAATCCACATGTTCAGCGAATTGGGCTGCGATTCATCCCGTCGCAACCTTCCTACGAACACTTCATCTTTTTCATGCGCGTCTTTGGGCATTGGGTACAGAGCATTAGCCGGATCATCCACCACAACTACTCCGGGCGCATTACTTAATATTTCCCTTACGGTGTTAAGGTCATAATCTTTTTCAAACTCAATGTTTACGCTTTCGCTGTGTCCGCCCATCACCGGAATACGAACCGTAGTAGCCGTTATGCGGATGCTGTCATCCCGCATTATTTTTTTGGTTTCATTTACCATTTTCATTTCCTCCTTGGTATATCCATTATCCAGGAATACATCGATTTGAGGAATAACATTCAAATCGATAGGATATGGATATGCCATGGGATAAACATCCTTACTTCCATTTAATGCCTGGTTTCGCTCGCCCTGTAATTGCTCTACCGCTTTTACCCCGGTGCCGGTAACACTCTGGTACGTGCTTACGATAATCCTTTTGATATTGTATTTTTTGTGCAGCGGGTTCAGGGCTACAACCATTTGTATCGTTGAACAATTGGGGTTGGCTATAATTTTATCATCTTTTGTTAATGCATCGGCATTAATTTCGGGCACCACCAATTTTTTAGAAGGATCCATCCGCCACGCCGATGAATTATCAATAACAGTAATACCTGCTGCGGCGAATTGAGGTGCCAGGTTAAGTGACGTGCTGCCACCTGCAGAAAATAATGCTACATCCGGCTTAGCTGCAATGGCATCTGCCGCGCTCACCACTTTAAATTTTTTGCCTTTAAATATAACCTCTTTGCCAATCGATTTTTCTGAAGCAACGGGAATTAAAGTGGTAACCGGGAAATTTCTTTCCGCCAGAACCTGTAACATTTTAGAGCCAACTAATCCTGTGGCTCCAATTACTGCAACTTTCATTTGGTTTGTTTTTTATTGTTTTGTTTTGATATGGACTCATTAAAAAAGCCTTTCCTGTTCCGGAAAGGCCTTGAATATATTCGGTCACACAATACACTCTTCAACCCTTCCTTTTCAGGAAATGTTTCTTTGTGCGTTTTGTATGAGTCATTATTTTTACCATCAGTGGCGGCAAAGGTAATCAGCGACAGGGATTCTTCCAAAAATATAAAGGAGGTTACCGAAAGAATTTTTGAAATACCGGCGTTTGCCGGCT
>DASUFG010000182.1:0-2883 GCA_036274715.1 Agriterribacter sp. | reverse complement strand
CGGATACCACGGTCATATAATTCTCTCTTACAAAAAGGAAGCCCGTCGCCGTGATCGCCCCAGAAAAAGATGATGGTATTTTCCATCAGCCCGTCGTCCTTTAGCTGCTGCAACAAATCACCGATAAGGTCATCCATGTCTACCACATTGCTGTAAAAGCGTGCCATGTCCTGTCGCACCGTTTTCGTATCGGGGTAATAGGGTGGCACTTTTATTTTTGCGGGATCGGCGCGAAGCGGTTTGTCTTTGCGCACCCACACCTGCGATTCATGGGTAATGGTATAATTCACCACCGCAAAAAAAGGCTGGCCGGGTTTACGGTTTCTCCAGGTAGCTTTCGTGCTGCTTTCGTCCCACACGGTCAGCGGCGCTTCAAACTGGTAATCTGTTTTTGAATTATTTGTGCAATAATAGCCCTGTGCGCGTAAAAATTCAGGAAAGGCCCTTACATCCACCGGCGGAACAATGGAATACGATTTTGGCAATCCGGTTTTTTCGGGATAGGTATTACCCAGATTGCGCATATTATGCCCACCCACACTCACCTGGTTCATGCCGGTAATAATGGAACAACGGCTGGGCGCGCACACTCCTGCTGCGGTGTACACATTATCGTATACTACCCCTTCCCGGGCGAGGCGTTCAAGATTAGGTGTGATGATGGTACTATCGCCATAAAAACTAAAATGCGGGCTGAGATCTTCACAACTGATCCAGAGTATGTTCGGGCGATCGGATTGTGCTGCCAGCATAACTGAAATCAATTGAAAAAGAATCATTGCAATAAAAGATTTCATAGTCATGGCTGTTGTATTAAATGATGCATTCGTTTTGTGAAGATGAATAAAGACCTCATTTGCTTTTTGCCTGCAGAGGTATGCATACATTAACCGTATTGTGTTCCGCATCTACATGATTTACATCACCTCCTGCAGGTGCTGCGATTGACGCCGCAGCAAAAAGGGCCAGGGGCGAGCCTTGTTCATCTGTAAACACAAAAGGTCGTTCAAGGCGGTCTAACTCCACTTTTCTTCCATCCTTAAACATCAATTCTTTTAATGACACCAGCGTATGCTTTGCGGGTTTCCAGTCTTTACCATTCCTGGAGCTGATCAAAATAAGCGCGCCAAATTGAGGTGCCAGCTTTAAACTATTGGAATAATACTTTGCTACGGCGTAAAAACATTTTCTTTTTTTATCGTACCACATACAAGGATCCTCGCTTGCCATGTCTGCACCTGAAAGAACATTTCCAATCGTTTTAAAAACATCGTCTGGCTTATCCGCTACCGCCATCCAGAATGTCATATGCCCGGCGTTGGGCAACCGGGATTTATACATCATGTAGTACTTCCCGTTCCGCCCCCGCGAAACGGAAGGATTGTTGGCAACTTCAAAGGTATGTACATTATTTACCCGCATAATCGGCGCTGCGGGTCTTTCATAGTTTCCGTTCAACAAATCTTCAATCGTTTTTGCCTTTACAACACCTATGCTTTGAGTGCAGTTGTATTTAAGCCAGTGCAAGGATTCCCGGCTCACTGCTCCAGCGCTATTGATTGTATAGTTGGAATCGAAAGCGTTACTTATGAAATAGAGATAGTAATAACCATCGAATTGCTTTATTTGGGGGTTATGCATAGTAAACCGATCCCATCTTAGTGGATCGCCACTCCCCTTCAATATTGTTTTTACATGACGATATGGACCGTACAGGTTTTCCGACACCGCACAGGCTATTTCGGAATATTTATTCCAGCCCGCGAATCCATTAAAAATGTAGTTCATGGAATCGTCATCCGGTTTTCGTTCACCGTGCGACCAACGGGAATAGAACAGGTAGTACTTGCCGTCTTCTCCCTTCACCGCAGAGGCACCCCATGTATAGTATGAGGGCGAAACCAATACGTTGGTTGAATCTATCGGCATCATCATTTCTGCCAGGTCCAGGTTGTCCTGCGAATGAATGTTGGTAATCCCTCCAATAATAAACATAAAAATAATTATGATTCGTTGCATCTTATTTGTTCGTGCTGTTTGAAAAACAACAACAGGATTTCTTCGGGGTTTATCAAACATAAAAAAGTGTGCGGGTCGCTTTACCGCTACGTGTACGTCAACTATAAATTTTATTTAAACTTATGCATTTTGAATGAGCCTGACAACCTTAAATGCGAAAAGTAAAAGGAAAGAAATGTATTTGCCGGGGATGTTGCCCTGTTTCAGTGAACAACTCACCTGTTATTTACCGGCATCACCGGGTCAGGCTTTTTATTATTCATAGGATAGTAAGGAAGCGTGGGGTAGGAGCTTTTTTGCACGCTGAAGCTACCGGAGATTGAAAACGTTTTGTCGTCGTTAACATACTGCAGACCCACTGAAGCGCTGGAATACAAATTCAAACTGTTCGTGTTATAGAATCCACCGCTGGGGTTGGCTTTATTAAAATCGGTTGTGATAAAAGAGCGGTTGAAATGCACATAAGCCGGTGCTATGGAAACATTCGCAAATGCATACAGGTTATTATTCAACCGGCGGTTTAGCTGCAAGCCAATAGGTGCAGCTATGATGTTGGCGCTTCCACCATTAAAAAAAGAATAGCTTGCAGAGATGCCGCTGTACCTGTTCAAAGACCATTTCTTTACAGAGAGACTGTCGCCCAGGTGTGTATTATTTGCAAAACCCGTGTTTTGTGCGTAGCCGGCAAAACTTCCGGGTAACGCGATTTGCGCTTTTAATGTTGAAAAGGAAAACAGTGTAGCGATAAGAATAAGTACGCGCATCGAACGGTATTAGGCTATAAAAATAAGGATTTTTGAAGTACCGGAAATAGGAGTTACGAAAGTTAACAAAACCACTCCGATTAACATATGTTAACACCTA
>DASUFG010000181.1:0-2066 GCA_036274715.1 Agriterribacter sp. | reverse complement strand
AAGATGAAAAAATCGGAAAGGGCGAAGGCTTTATCGCGTTGCAGATACACGACGGTGGCGGTATAAAAGTGAGATGGAAGAATATTAAGATAAAAGAATTAAAGTAGGAATTTAAGATAGCAGGATTGTCGGATGTCGGATAGCAGGCAAAAAGGAATGCGGGGTAACTGGATATAAGATAGTGCTACAAATTATAGTACCCTGTGAAGTGATTCGATATGAATAGTAGCAAAGGATGATTTACTTGAGGGTTATTCCCAATCCCGGGTTACCTGTTGGCGTTATTCTCCCAAAATCGTAATGCAGTCCGGTTGCCATATCTTCTTCCAGTAACAGTGGTCCGTCTGCATCAATATAATCCACCTGCGGTGAAAGATGAACAAGTGCTGAAGATCCCACGGTGCTTTCATTCATACAACCCAGCATGACCTTCATATTCAGTTGTTTTGCTTCCTTAATCATACGCAGTGCCGGCGTTATTCCACCGCACTTGGTAAGCTTAATATTAATGCCATGAAAAAAGCCATTACATTTCTTTACATCGGCTTCAGATACGCAGGTCTCATCGGCAAATAGCGGTAGCGTTGATTTTTCGCGCAATATTTTCATGCCTTCCCAATCGTCTTTCGCTAAGGGTTGCTCCACCATTTCAACATTTAATTTTTCCAGGGCGGGTAACAGCTCAAGCGCTTCTGCTACCGTCCATCCTGCGTTGGCATCTACCCGGAATATGGCATCGGAATGTTTTCGTAATGCTTCCATGATCGCGAGGTCTTCCCTTGTTCCAAGCTTTATTTTATATATTGGCCACGGAGTTTCCTTCATTTTTGCCACCATTTTTTCAATGGAATCAATGCCGATGGTGTAATCAGTTACCGGGGCTGCAGACAGGCTGGTTTGCCACAATTGATACAAGGGCATCTTTCTTAGTTTTCCAAATATGTCCCATGTTGCGATGTCTAAAGCCGCCACCAAAAACGGGTTATCGGGAAAAAGATGGTGCAGGTAATGCCAGTAACGTTCGGGCGTGGTAAAAGAAAATTTTTCGACCAGGTTTTTCTTCTGTTCAATATCTGCAATCATTTTCTCTACCGGTATATTGTAGTAAGTGATGGCAGGAGCTTCTCCATAGCCTTTTATGCCGTTGAAATGTAATTCAACCAGTAGTGAAGGCTGGTGTGTTTTTGTTCCTTTGGAAATGGTGAATGGGTACCTGAATTTTAGGTTTTTATACCAGTATCGTATTGTAAAGCCCATGGTGGGGTTTTGATTTTATAGAAAAGAATGACGGTGTACATCTAACTTATCAGGCTTTGCATGATCGTCGTAATTACAGCCTGGATGGTGTAAAAGCAGCTATCCTCTTCCGCTTGAATGGATATAACTCCGGATCTCGTTATTTAAATCCTTTTCTTTTAAAAGTCTCTCGAGTGTTATGTGCATCCGGTACCGCCAATAATACCGCGGAATCGCCGGAACGTTAATTCGTTCGGTGGACGTATCTTCTTTTCTTATTTTTCCATCGATGCCCATCAAATCCTGTAATAAGAAGATGCTCCACATGGCAGGTGAATATAGATGCTGGATGATGATTGCTTTATTTACCCAGGGCTCGCAATAATAAGGAGCCAACCCCGGATGCTGCATTTCGTGATTAAAAAAGAGTTGTGTTTTCCCCCGGTCTTCTTCCCACCAACCTCTTATAGTGCTCATGTCGTGCGTAGAAGGCGTAACAACCGAAAGATAAGATGCGTAAGCCGGATTGAAAAATGTTGCACCAGCCTGCTTGGGCATGCGTTGAATATCCAGGCTGAGGATGCCCAACTGTCTCATTGTCTCAGGCACACAATGGGGTACCATTCCAAGGTCCTCGCCGCAAATCAGCATATTAGTAGCTTTTTTGAGTGCGGGCAATTTGTACATCGCCTGCTCAGCCCAAATTTGGTCTTGGTTGTGGTAGAAGTAATCAACATACAGCTCCTTCAACTGCTCCTGCATGCGTCTCTCCAGGTGCCTGAAGGAGATGGTATTCTCCATGGCAATCCTGAAATGAAATTGCTGATATT